>JAOPXA010000149.1 GCA_025965395.1 Nocardioidaceae bacterium
GTCTGGGCGATTGCTGCGTCAACGGAGGCGGCGCTCGCGGTATCGCACTCGATGTCGCCGCCCTGCAGATCCCAAGCGACCGGAATGGCGCCTTCCTTGGCGAGCAGCTCGCATGTAGCCGCACCGATTCCGGATCCTCCACCGCTCACCACGGCCACTGCTCCGCGCAGATCCATCATCGTCGTCTCCTCAGGGTTGAATGATTCCTATCGTCTATCTAATTCCATCGAGGGGTCACTACGCTTCGTCATCGACTCACGATTCGGACACCTACGCGCGTATTCGCCTCACCCGATGCGCGTCTAAGTCTCCAAATCGTGGAGATGGGCGAGCAGACGCGAGGAAGGATGTACGAGGCTCAGACGGCCTCGGTGCCGTCTTTCTCAGCGACGATGAGGTACGACGCGATGAGCCGCTTGAGCTCCGTCACGGCCTCGGTGTGCGATTGCCCGTCGCGGATCGAAAAGTTGAGCATCGAGTAGACGACATGGACGAGCACCTCGGCCATGATCTTGCGGCGTGGCCGCGGTGTGCCGGGTGTCAAAGGCGCGAGCATACGAGCGACCTGCTCGGCAAGCTCACGTTCGTGGACAGCCGCGGTCGCACGCGTGGACGGAGTCGACTGCACGGCAAGCCAGACAGCGCGACGCGACGGGTCGGTCGTCCAGAGGTTAGCGAGGTGGTCTACGAACTTGTCGAGGAACCGCGGCCAGTCGAGCGAGGGGATTGCGCCACGAAAAGCATCGAGCTCGGTCTGCACGTCGACGAGGTCTTCGCGGTCGAGCTCGCACACGATGACGTACTTGTTCTGGAAGAATTGGTAGAGCGTGCCGATCGGCATCTCGGCGCGCCGAGCGACCTCTTCACACGTGAATGATTCAAAGCCCACCTCGATGAGCAGCTCGCGGGACGTGTTGAGGAGCGCATCGAACTTGCGCTGACTGCGTTCCTGCGTGGGCCGTTTGCGCGGAACGAGCAGTTCGCTCCCCGCGTCTTCGGCCAGCGTATTGACAGTCATAGGGTCACCTTAGCGTGACTAGATGACGGCAAACTCCCTATTCGCGAGTTGCCGCAAGCCCCTCGGCGACCAGAGGCAGCACGCGGTCGCCTACTCCGGCAAAGCCCTCGCCGAATGTCTTGCCCTGTTGATGACGCAGGTAGATGCCCTCGAGGATGACCGCGAGCTTGAAATAGGCGAGGCCGAGATAGAAGCCCATGTGGTCCAAGTCGAGACCGCTCGCGGCCCCGTATGCATTGAGGGTCTGCTGCGGTGTCCAGTAGCCCGTGGCGAGTGGTGCATCGGTGACGTTGGCGGCGCCGACCTTGTGGGCCATGTGGTGGTAGACGAGCATGAGCGCCACGTCGGTGAGCGGATCGCCCAGCGTCGACATCTCCCAGTCGAGCACGGCCGTCATGGTGTCGGAGTCGTCGAAGAGCAGGTTGTCCATGCGGTAGTCGCCATGCACGATCGACGTCGTCGAGTGTGTGGGGAGGTGAGTCTCGAGGTAAGCGCCGAGCTCGTCGATCCCCGGGATCTCACGGCTGCGCGACTGCTCTAGCTGCTTCTTCCAACGGCGCACTTGACGCTCGACGAAACCGTCCGGTCGACCGAAGTCACCGAGTCCAACTTCGTGAGGGTCGATCGCATGAAGTCGCGCGAGAGTGCTGACGACCTTGTCGCACAGGTCACTGACACGCTCGGGACCGAGTCTTTCTAGCTGCTTTGCGCTGTTGTAGGCGGTGCCTGGCACCAAGTCCATCACATAGAACGGTGCGCCAAGCACGGTGAGGTCTTCGCACAACGCGTACGTCGTGGGGACCCGCACGCTCGTCGGTGCGAGCGCTGTCATGGCTCGAAACTCGCGCGCCATGTCATGCGCGGTCGCGAGCACGTGGCCCAGCGGCGGTCGTCGCACGACCAGGTTGCGGTGGCCGTCGGTCACCGCGTAGGTCAGGTTGGACTTGCCGCCCGCAATCAACCGGGCCTCGAGCGCACCCCCCACGAGTCCGGGGGAGTGCGCATCAAGCCAGGTTGACAGCTTGTCGAGGTCGAGTCCCGCGAGTTGCTCGACCATACGACTAGGCCTTCGGTCCGCCAGCGACGTAGAGGACCTGGCCGTTGACGAAGCCAGCGCCCTCGCTGACAAAGAACGAGACCGCATGCGCGATGTCGTCCGGCTTGCCAATGTGGCCCACCGGGATCGCCTTCGAAGCGCCGGCCTTGAAGTCGTCGAAGCTGATGCCCATACGCTCGGCAGTCGCAGCGGTCATCTCGGTCTCGATGAACCCGGGAGCGATCGCGTTGGTGGTGATTCCGTACTTGCCCAGCTCGATGGCCAGGGTCTTGGTGAAGCCCTGCAGTCCAGCCTTGGCGGCGGCGTAGTTGGCCTGACCGCGGTTGCCGAGTGCGGAGGTGCTCGACAGGTTGACGATGCGACCGAACTTCGCTTCGGTCATGTACTTCTGAGCGGCCTTGGACATCAAGAACGAACCACGCAGGTGAACGTTCATGACCATGTCCCAGTCCTGGACGGTCAGCTTGAAGAGCAAGTTGTCGCGCGTGATGCCGGCGTTGTTGACGAGGATCGTCGGGGCACCGAGCTCGGTGGCGATGCGCTCGACGGCGGCCTGGGTGCCCGGCTCATCGGCGACATCTACGCCCACGGCGAGTGCCTTGCCGCCCGCGGCGATGATCTTGTCGACGGTGGTCGCACAGGCGGCCTCGTCGAGGTCGAGGACGGCGACGGCGTATCCGTCGGAGGCCAAGCGCAAGGCAATGCCCGCGCCAATTCCACGTGCTGCGCCGGTCACGATGGCGGTGCGCTGTTCAGTCACAAAAGTCTCCTCGAAGTCTTGCTAAGCGTTTGCTTAGCAACGTACCGCACGATGTTGGTGCGACGCGAGGAAGTATACAAAAAACTTGCGCGCCGAAATATGAGGTTTTCCTCAAGTTAGGCTATTGTTGAGGGAACCTCATGTTTTAAGCTCAGGAGCGCACGTGACGCAGATCGAAGTTCCCCCCGCCGTCGGCAGTCAGCGCGAAGTGCTCGCTCAAAAGCGCCGCGACCGGATGAACTACAAGACGCCGACGGGTGGTCGTGAGTTCACGGCCCGCGAGCGTGCCGAGATGTTCGTTGACGCCGGGACGTTCGTCGAGATCTCGCCGATGCGCACCCCGCGTGCCAACTCTTACGGCGCCGCCCGCGCCGATGACGCTTCCGGCGTGATCGTCGGTTGGGGCATGGTCGAGGGTCGTCCCGTCGTCGTCGTCAGCCACGACTTCTCAGTCGCCAGCGGTGCGATCGGGTCCGTGTTCGCCGAAAATGTCCAGCGCGCGCAACGTATGGGTATCGACAAGGGCTACCCGATCGTCTACATCAACGATTCGGGAGGCGCGCGCATCCACGACGGCATCGACGCACTGCACGGCTGTGGCGGCATCTTTGCCCTCAACGTCGAGGCCAACTACCGCGTGCCGCAGATCTCGCTCATCCTCGGTCCGTGCGCCGGCGCGGCGGCATACTCGCCCGCCCTCACCGACTGGACGATCATGGTCAAGGGTCAGGGCCAGATGTTCCTCACCGGTCCCGCCATCGTCAAGGCGGCCACCGGTGAAGACGCTCACCCCGATGACATCGGCGGTTCGACGCTGCACACGAAGGAGAGTGGCGTTGCCCACCTCGAGGTCGCGTCGGAGACCGACGCTTTCGTGGCTGCTCGCCTCCTGCTCTCGTTCCTTCCCTCCGCGATCGGTGACCCGCAGCGCGTGGTCGCGCCGATCGGCCCCAATGCCGTCGCCGAGTACTCGTTGCCGACCCTCGTCCCCGAACGTACGAGCCAGATCTTCGACATGAAGACGCTGCTCGCGGGGGTCGTCGATGACGCACCCGGCCTCGAGATGATGCCGACCTTCGGTACGAGCACACTTACGCAGTTTGCTCGCATCGATGGTCGGCCCGTCGGCATCGTTGCCAGCCAGCCCAAGTCACGCGGCGGCATCCTCGACTCGAAGAGCTCGGTCAAGGTCGCGCGCTACGTCGAGTTCTGCGGCCGTTTCGGTCTTCCGATCGTCACGTTTGTCGACGTGC
>JAOPXA010000168.1 GCA_025965395.1 Nocardioidaceae bacterium
CCTGGAGCTCAGACGTGGGCTCGTCCGATCTGACCCGGGTCTCGACGGTCGGTCGGTCGTCGACCGCTCGCAGGTCGACCCACCCGAGGGCGCGGTTCGCCTCACGTCGGTCGTCGGTGGTCGCAACCCGGCCCACTGCACGGCCGTCGGCAAACTGCTGTTGTCCTACCGGCTCCTCGATCGCGATGCAGTAGCCGCATGGGTTCAGGCAGGCCCGCTCGAGCGCCGCACGGACAAGACGCTGACCACCACCGACGAGCTTCACGCCGAGCTTGAGCGCATCCGAGCAAGCGGCTACGGCGTTGACGACCAGGAGAACGAGCCGGGCATCAACTGCCTCGCCATCCCCACCTTTCTCACCGGACCGACGGTACCCAGCGGGGCCATCAGCATCAGCGCCCTGGCCTACCGCACACCGCTCGCCACCCTCGTCGGTGATCTCGACACCATTCGCCACCTCGCCGAGATCCGCTGATGATTCCCGTCGTCGCAGTGACCGAGCCGTGGTTCGCACTCGCCGAGGGTCCCGTATGGGATGCGGCCGGCGGGCGGGTCCTCTGGATCGACATTCCGGAGGGCCTCGTGCTCGTCGGGCGCCTCGTCGGCGATCACCTCGCGATCGAGACGCAGCATCATTTCGATTCCTTCGTGGGCGCCGTCGCCCTCGCCGCCGACGGGTCCCTCCTCGTCGCTGAGACATACGGCCTGACCTGCCTCCAACCAGACGGCACGCGCATCGCCGGTCCCACACTCGTCCGGCCCGAGAACGAGGAACGACTCAACGACGCCACCTGTGATGCACACGGCCGCTTGCTCGTCGGCACCCTGTCGCTTCAGTCTGCGCATCATTCCCAACGCCTCATCCAGATCGGTGCCGCATCGGTAGAGGTCCTCGACGACGACCTCGGCCTCTCCAACGGTCTCGCGTTCTCGCCCGACGGCACCCTGCTCTACAGCGTCGACAGCATCCCCGGCACCGTATGGGTGCGCGACTACGATCAAGGCTCAGGCGCTGTCGGCCCGCGTCGCCTCGTGCTCTTGCTCGGCGATGGCACGCCAGACGGTATGTGCGCCGACGCGTCAGGCAACCTCTGGATCGCGATCTGGGGACGAGGCCAGGTGCGGTGCTTCTCACCCGCGGGCAAACTCCTCGACACGATCACGGTGCCCGCGCCTCATACGTCGAGTGTTGCCTTCGTCGGATCCGACCTCGACCAGTTGCTCATCACCACCGCACGCACCGACCTATCGCCCGCTCAGCTCGACGAATTTCCCCAGTCCGGCAGTCTCTTTCTCGCCAGACCCGGGTGCGTCGGACTCCCCACCCACCTCTGGTCACCCGCTCTCTAGGAGAACTGCATGCAGCTCATGCGCCTCGGCCCCGTCGGTGCCGAACGCCCCGTCGTTCGCCTCAACGAGACGACGTACGTCGATGTGTCCGACGTCATCACGGACTATGACGAAGCATTCTTCGCCTCGGGCATGCCGAGCTTGCGCGACCTCGTTGCCGAGCGCACAGCGAGCGGCGCCATTCATACCTTCGCGGGCGAACGCATCGGGGCTCCGATCGCGCGCCCTCACCAGATCCTGTGCATCGGGCTCAACTACAGCGATCACGCCGCAGAGACCGGCCAGGCCGTCCCCGACGAGCCGATCCTCTTCACGAAGTCGCCCAACACGCTCGTCGGCCCGCACGACGACGTCAGGATTCCGCGCGGCGCGACGAAGACCGATTGGGAAGTCGAGCTCGGGATCGTGATCGGCCGCCGCACCTCTTACCTCGACTCGGTCGACGAGGCGCGTGACGCCATTGCCGGATTCGTCCTGGTCAACGACGTGAGCGAGCGCGCCTTCCAGATGGAACGCAGCGGGCAATGGTCGAAGGGCAAGTCCGCGGAGACGTTCAATCCGGCCGGTCCGTGGCTCGCTACGCCCGACGAGTTCGACGATGTCATGGCACTCGCCATGTGGCTCGACGTCAACGGCGTCAAGCGGCAGCGGGGGACGACGGCCACGATGATCTTCGACCCGTGGTTCGTCGTGCATCACCTGAGCCAGTTCATGGTGCTCGAGCCCGGCGACCTCATCAACACGGGCACGCCTCCGGGGGTCGGTATGGGTTTCAAGCCGCAGGTATGGCTCGCCCCGGGCGACGTGATGGAGCTCGGCATCGACGGACTGGGCGTCCAGCGCCAAGCCGTGATCGGACCGCGCTGACGTGCGCGCCTTCGTCCTCACCGGTCCGGGCGAGTCGTCTGTGCAAGACGTGGAGCCACCGGTTGCAGGTCCCGGTGAAGTCGTCGTCGACATCGCGCGGGTTGGCATCTGTGGCACCGACATGGAGCTCTTCTCCGGGGAGATGAGCTACCTTCACGACGGCCTTGCCGCGTACCCCTTGCGGCCCGGTCACGAGTGGTGCGGCACAGTCGCGGCGGTCGGCGCTGGCGTCGACCCTGGCTGGCTCGGGCGCCGCACGACCGGCGACACCCAGATCGGGTGCGGACACTGCCACCGCTGCCTGTCAGGTCGTCAGCACGTATGCGAGGACCGCCACGAAATCGGCATCCGCCGAGGCTTCGACGGCGCCTTGGCCGAGCAGATGTCCGTGCCGGTCAGCGCCCTTCTCCCTTTGCCCGACGCGATCGATGACACCGCCGGGGCGTTGGTCGAGCCCGGCGGCAACGCACTGCGCGCCGTCCGGGCAGCGGACGTCACCGCCGGCGAGCGGCTGCTGGTTCTCGGTCCCGGGACGATCGGACTGCTCGCCGCGCAGTTCGCCCTGGCGCAGGGTTGCGAAGTCCATGTGCTCGGCGTGACGACCCCCTCCCTCGAGTTCGCCGCAAGCCTCGGCGTCACCGGCGCCTGGACCCTCGACCAGCTGCCGGACCTGCGGTGGGACGCGGTGATCGATGCCTCCAACCACGCGGCATCACCCGCGCGGGCCGCTGATCTCGTCGACGCAGGTCGGCGAGTCGTCTACATCGGTCTGTCCGAGACGCCGAGCCTCCTCGACACCCGCACCCTTGCGATGAAAGACGTCACGGCGGTGGGCGTGCTCAGCGCTTCACCCGGTCTCTCGGGTGCCATCGACCTGTATGCCTCGGGAGCCGTCGACCCTCGCCCCTTGGTCGCAGCGACCCTGTCGCTCGACGAGGTGAGCGACGCCCTCTTGGGCCACCGTCCCGACCACGCCGGATCGGGGCCGAAGGTCCACGTGGACCCACGAGCAAGGAGAAACCCATGACGGACTTCAACGGATTGACCGCACTGGTGACCGGCGGAGCCAGCGGCATCGGCGCAGCCTCGGCACGGCTTCTGCACGAGCGAGGCGCTCGGGTCGCCATCATCGACCGAAGCCATACCGGTACCACCGGCTTCCTCGAGATCACCTGCGACATCACCGACCGCGAAGCCGTCGAGGCCGGAGTCATCC
>JAOPXA010000200.1 GCA_025965395.1 Nocardioidaceae bacterium
AGCGGGCGTTTCGACGATTCTGGTGGAGCATAGGAGATTCGAACTCCTGACCTCTTCGATGCGAACGAAGCGCGCTACCAACTGCGCCAATGCCCCAGACGTGCGACTTTATCATCGCGGCACGCACCTTCGACCGATGGTCTCCGCGCGGCGAAAGCTTCCTAGTCGCCGACGGCGCGGCGCTGATCGTGCTGTTCGTCCTGCTCGGCACGACGCTCGGGGAAATCGACATCCTTGGCCTCGACGTGACCCGAGGTCCAGGCTCCGGCGGAGCCGAACTCGATCGTACGCACCGTACGTCCGGCGCGCGGCTTGGTGACATACGTCGGAAGAGTGACCGGCAACGGGTCCCAGAGGGATGCTCCCGTTGTCGATCCCACAGGTACGGCGATGACGATCTGATCGTCGAGCGCGCCAGCCTCGAGAGGCACCTGCTCCATCACGTGCTTGCGCTGCGGTTCGAGATCCTCGAACTGCCCCGAGAGGATGATGGTCTCTTCTTCTTCTGCGGCGACCGACACCGTCTGACGCCGCAAAATTCGGGAGTGTGAACGCTTCTCGCGCGGGGCGCGAGCGCGGCGCAGACCGAGCTCGCCACGCACCTGCACACGGCAAGCCACGAGCCACGCGACGTCGAGGACAAGCGGCACAGCAAGGGCCCACAGGGGAAGCTTGCCAAGAGCAATCACGGCACCGACGACGGTGGTCAGCGCCATGAGGGTGAGCAAGGTGCGGCGCCTGCGGCGAGCAGCGAGACGCGTGGAGGCACGGACGGGCATGATGTCGGGTGCGATCTGCGGCTCGATCACGAGGGGATCGTTGCCGCGGTCGGGGACCTGCTCGATGATGATCTCCTCGGTCAGCTCGACGTCACGATGCTTGATGACGCGCGTGAGGTGAGAGAACTTCTCGATCGTGCCCGACTTCGACGCTTCGTCGTAGCGACGGACAGCCAGAGGCACGAAATAGGCAGCCCACAGCGCCACCACGAACCCGAAGATCAAACCGCTGCCGCCCACGGTAAAACCGTAGGCGGTCGAGGACACATACGGTCGGCACTGACTCGGTGTGTCGGCTGAGAACTTGCGTGACGGGTGGGACGCAAGTGGTCAGACTCACTTATCGAGCCTGCTGAGCACACTTCCGCGCACGTCCTCGGCGACGAGCTGGAAGAGTCGGTGGTCGGCCCACTCCCCCGCAATGTGGAGGTATTTGGGCGCGACGCCGTACTGGCTGAAGCCGAGCTTCTCGACGATGCGCAGGCTCGCCGCGTTCTCGGGACGAATCGCGATCTCGATGCGATGCAGCCCCATGGTGGCGAACAAGTGGTCGCACACCACGGCGACCGCAGTCGGCGTGATCGAGAGGCCGGCGTGGCTCTCGGAGATCCAGTAGCCAATGTTGGCCCAGCGGGCCGAGCCCCACGTGATGCCGTTGACGGTCAGCTGGCCAACGACTTGGTTCTCGTATGTGATGAGGAAGGGAAGGGTGCGGCCTTGGCGGCCCTGGCGACGCAAGGCGCGGACCATCTGGCGATAGGACGTGATGGGGCGCTCGTCACCGACCGGAAGCGTGGCCTCCCAGGGCGAAAGCCACTCCGCGTTGCCTTGTCGGAGGCGGTGCCACGCGGCCGAGTCCCGCATCGTGATGGGCCGAAGTCCGACCTTGCCGTGGCTCAGGCGAGCCGGCCACCCGGGCGTCAGGAGATCACCGCGGGATGATCGCCGCCGCGCACCTGGTCGAGCACATGGCTCAGCAGGGGTTCCAACACGGCAAGTCCGTCCTTGACCCCGCCTTTGGAGCCCGGGAGGTTGACGATGAACGTCTTGCCTGCGAGCCCAGCCACGCCGCGCGAGAGGACGGCCGTGGGGACGCCGTGCGCCGCACCGTAAGCACGGATGGCCTCGGCGATGCCCGGCAGCTCGGTGTCGATCAACGGCTGCGTCTGCTCAGGCGTCTGATCGGTCGGGTTGACGCCAGTGCCGCCGGTCGTGATGACCGCTTCGGCGCCTGCTGCGACGGCCGCGCGCAAGACATCGCCGACCTCGTCGCCGTCGTGGACGACTGCGGGACCCTGCGTGGCGTAGCCCCAGCTCTCGAGGCGCTGCGCGATGAGCGGCCCGGTCTCGTCGCTGTAGACCCCGTCAGCAGCGCGATTCGAGGCAACGACGACCCAGACGGTCACGCGCCATCCCCTTTGACGCCATCCCCTTTAACCCAGTCGCCGCTCTTGCCGCCCGACTTGGCGATGACCTCGATGTCGGTGATCACGGCGTGTTTGTCGACGGCCTTGATCATGTCGACCAGAGCCAAGGCGGCGACACTGACGGCGGTGAGCGCTTCCATCTCCACACCCGTACGGTCGGCGGTGCGTACGGTCGCCTCGATGTCGATCTCGGTGTCGCCGACGGCTAGGTCGACCTCGACACCGCCCAACGCCAGCGGGTGGCAGAGCGGGATGAGGTCCGGGGTCTTCTTGGCCGCCATGATGCCGGCAATGCGTGCTACGCCGAGGGCGTCGCCTTTGGGCACACCTTCGCCGCGCAGCAGCGCAATGACGGCTGGCGTCGTGCGGACGCGACCTCGGGCAGTTGCGGTGCGGCCCGTGATGGGTTTTGCCGTGACGTCGACCATCCGCGCGGCGCCGGTGGCGTCGACGTGCGTGAGGTGAGCGCGAGGCTCAGCCATTGCTGCGGCTCATCAGAACGGCCGATCGAGCACGAGCGTCCGCACGGTCTCCCCCATGTGGAGGGCCGTCTCATCCTCCCCGACGACGATGAGCGCGTTGGCCTGGGCCAGCCCTCCGACGAGGTGTGAGCCCTTGGCCGCCATGGGCGTGACCTTGGCGCCACGATGCGTGACCTCGAAGA
Organism: Nocardioidaceae bacterium; assembly: GCA_025965395.1. Classification (GTDB taxonomy): domain Bacteria; phylum Actinomycetota; class Actinomycetes; order Propionibacteriales; family Nocardioidaceae; genus JAOPXA01. The sequence goes on from JAOPXA010000200.1 coordinate 2,871, forward strand.
AACCACGTACGTACTGCCGCTTGCCCGGAGACGACGTGATGTCGGCTGCAAGGACCGCGTGCACCATCGGCCGGCGGTAGGGCACGAGCCCCATCATGCGCCGGATGGCGGGAAGGACGAAGACCTCGAACGACACGTAGGCCGAGACGGTGTTGCCCGGAAGCGTGATGATCGGCGTACGGTCCTCGCCGACCACGCCGAACCCTTGGGGCTTGCCTGGCTGCATCGCGACCTCGACGAACTCGACCTCGCCAGTGGCGGCGAGCGCCGCCTTGACCACGTCGTGGTCGCCCTTGCTGATACCACCGCTCGTGATGACGAGGTCGGCGCGGACGAGTTGATCGTTGAGGGAGTTGATGAAATCGCGCGGGTTGTCCGACGTCGCGTGGACGCGGTAGGCGATCGCCCCGGCCGCGCGGACCGCGGCGGCCAGCATGTAGCTGTTGCCGTCGAAGATCGAGTCGAAGTCGAGACTCGAGCCCGGCTCACGGAGCTCGGCGCCCGTCGACATGATCACGACGCGCGGGCGCGGGCGGGCCTTGATGCGGGCGATGCCGAGCGAGGCAAGCAGGCCGACCTCACGGGGACCGAGCACGGTGCCGGCCGCGAGGACGACCTCTCCGGCGCGCACGTCCTCGGCGGCGCGGCGGATGTAGCGGCCGGTAGGGATCTCTTGGGAGATGGCGACGCGTTGGGCGCCGCCGTCGGTGGCCTCTAGGGGCACGATCGTGTCGGCGCCGGTGGGGATGGGAGCGCCCGTCATGATCTTGACGGCAGCACCTGCACTCATCGCGAACGGGCGGGCCGAGCCAGCGGCAACCGACCCCACGACCGGCAGGGTCACCGGACTATGAGGTGTCGCGCCGATGAGATCGGCCGACCGCACCGCATACCCATCCATGGCTGAGTTGTCGAAGCGCGGAAGGTCGGTCGTGGCCGTGATGTCCTCGACCAGCGGCAGGCCGAGCGACTCGATGAGCGGTTGGTCGTAGGCCTCGAGGGGCCCGATGCCACGGAGGATCTTCTCGAGATGGTTCTCGACGACGTAGCGCGCGGGCGCTGGCGGCGGGTCGGACACCTGCGTGGACTGTCGTGCCAGCGACTGGGAGTCGGGCGCGTCTGACCCGAGCTCCG
>JAOPXA010000207.1 GCA_025965395.1 Nocardioidaceae bacterium
CCATAGTTGTGAGCGCCAAGGTCGGCGGGAAGTTCTCGGCCAGCAAGGACGTCACCGACTGACCTCGCGACACGGACTGGCCAAAGTCGAGATGCAGCGCGGCGAACAACTGGTGGAAATACTGCACGATCACCGGGTTGTCGTAGCCATACATGTGCTTGACCGCAGCGATCTGCTCCGCCGTCGGGTTCCCCGTGCCTCCAGGCTGGTGGAGCAGGATGGAGACCGGGTCACTCGGCAGCAGGTAGAGGACGACGAAGGTCACGGTGTAGGCAGCCCACAGCACGCCGATCGCCTGGGCGATGCGTCTTGCTAAGTACTGAGTCATGTCGTGTCCTTCGCCGTCCGTCTGGAATTACTTCGAGAGCCACACGTCGTTGAGGCGCAAGAACGTCTCTGCCGTGTAGTTCAGGTCATGGACCTTGTCGCTCTTCGCAACGATCTGAGCGCGGTCCTGGAGCGGGAACAGCGTTCCGCTCGTGATGGCTAGCTTCTGGATCTGCTCGAAGATCGCGTTGCGCTTGGCCGTGTCGACCTCGCTGATCTCAGCCGCGAACAAGGCGGAGAGCTCCTTGGCCGTCTCTGGCTTCTGGCTGTATGCGCCAGGGCCGGCGCCGGGCTTGACCACGCTCGTGTCGTAGAACGTGCGGAGCACATCGGAGTCACCACGCGTGAAGTACGAAGCGGTGAGGTCAAACTTGCCCGTGTTGGCGTTGGCCGTGATCTCCGCCGGTGTCACGATCTTCTGGACGAACTTGAAGCCGACCTTCTTGAGCTGGTCCTGCAAGAGGTCCCAGCCGGGCCACGGAGCATTCGTCAGGAAGCTGATCTCAAGCGGCTTGCCATCCTTGGCGCGATAGCCGTCGCTGCCCTTTGTCCAACCGGCCTCGTCAAGAAGCTTGCCCGCGCCTTCGGCGTCGTAGCCGAGTAGAGCTGACTGGTCACTCCATCCCGGAGTGGTCGAGTCGACGACGCTCTTGGTGACGGGGTAGCTGTCGCCGAAGACCGTGTGCGCCCATTCGGCACGGTCGATCGACTTCTGCAGAGCCTCACGCACCTTGTCGTCCCCAAGAACTCCGTTGACGTTGGGGATGAGGTTATAGGTCAGGCCCGGGAGGACGGTGCTGTCGACCTTGCCACCGGATGCCTTGATGGTCTCCTGTGCCTGCTCGGACAGCGGGTTGCGCGGCCAGGCCACGTCGATCTGTCCCGAGGTCAAGCTGCCGACCAGCACGCTTTCTTCAGGAGCGAACGTCACGTCGAGGTGGTCGATATGAGCCGCACCCTTGTTGGTGTTGATGCCTGAGCCCCACGCGTAGTCCTTGCGCTTCGTCAGCTTGGCCGACTGAGCCGGCGTGTAGCTGTCGAGCGTGAAGGGACCGCTGCCGACGAACTTGCCGAGGGCGCGTTCCTTCGGGTCGAGGTCATACGACTTGGGCGACAAGATTGCCAGCGTCGTCGTGGCCGTTGCCTGCAAGAACGCAGCATTGGCGGTCTTGAAGTTCACCTGCACCTTGTTGGGTGCCAGAACTTCGGTGCTGTCGTAGCCCGAGAGGTAGGTAGCGCCGAGCGCAGCGAGAGGCCCGAGCTTGATGATGCCGTCATAGGCAGTCTTGACGGCCGTGGCGTCGAGCTTGGTGCCGTCGCTGAACGTCGCGTCGTCGCGCAAGGTGAAGGTGTAGGTCTTCGCATCCGGCGAGACGGTCCACGACGTCGCGATCCACGGAACGATCTCGCCGGTCTTCGGATCCTGGTCAGTCAGCGAGTCGGCGAGGTTGCGGTCGATGGAGCGCGACTCGATCCAGAAGTTCTGGTTCGGGTCGAGGTTGCCGAAGAGATCCTGGTTGAAGGCGAGCTTGAGTGTGCCGCCTTCTTGGACCGCGCCGCCGGCATTGTTGTCGGACGACTTGTCGCTGCCGCCACAGGCGCTGACCGCAAACAAGGCTGCGACAGCGAGTGCGACAAGGGCGCCGCGGCGCTGAGCCGGGCGTCGAGAGTTTCTGGACATGGGGGTTTTCGATTCCTTCGGTTGGTCGTTCGTCGTGGGGGTGTGTGCGTATGAAGCGCGTTATGCAAGTGCGATGCGGCCGGCACCGACGAGTGCGGTGTCGTCCTGGGGCGGGTGTATCCGCGAACAGAGGACGTCGCGGAGGTGACGCTCGAGTGGGTTGCTGCGCGTCAGCGCCGGGTTGCCGAGTGCCGCGACTGCGGTCTCGACTGCAGCAATCGACGCGCGCGACGCGATGACTTTGGCGAGGCCGAACTGCGCGAAGACCGTGGTGTCGCCTGCGTCGACCCGGACGGCAGCGCTGTGCAGAGCTGACTGTGCGGTCGCGAGGTGCGCCTCGATCTCCCCGGCAACACCTTGAATGCGTTCGGTCGTCGCGATCGGACGGCCCAAGGCGGTGGGCACGCGGGTACGAGCGAACTCCCCGAAGAAGTCGCGCGCTGCCTCAGCGACACCGAGGTAGAGCCCAAAGACTCCCAGGATCGCGCCGTCGTTGGGGCCCGCGTTGTTGGGCACCGTGCCAACGGGCACGCCGACAAAGTGGTCGACGGGCACGTGCACGTCGGTGTAGATGACGTCATGCGTGCTGGTGCCGCGCATACCGAGGTGGTCCCATGTGCGCTCGATGCGGATGCCAGGAGTGGCGTTGCCTTCACCGTCGGTCGACGGCACGATGACGTGTCCGATGATCGGTTCCTCGTCCTCGCTGACCGCCCACACGAGGTGATAGGCCAACCCTTCCGAGCCCGTCGCAAAGCCCTTGTGTCCATTGAGCACCCAGCCGTCGGGGGTGCGGCGCACCGTCGTGGCGGGCAGTCCGCCGCGGGCGGGCGCGCCTAGCTCGGGTTCGGCGCGGATCGCGTTGATCGGCGTCGGCCCCTGCGCGGACTCAGCGAGCACCCGGCCGTAGAGCTCGGCGGGCCACAAGGAGGCGAAGGCACCATGAGCGACATACGTCATCGCAACGAGAAGCGCCACGGATGGATCGCCCTTGCCCAGGGCGCGGAACACGCGAACCGTGTCGACGGCGCTGAAGCCGCCATACCCGCCGTGCTCTTTGCCCACGGCAGCGGTCAAGAGCCCCGCGTCGTGAGCCGCTTGCAGACCTTCCCAGGGGAAGCTGCTGTCGCGGTCGACCTTCTCGGCGTGTGCCGCGAGCTCGGCCGTCAGACGCAGCAGGCGCTCTTCGCTGATGTCGACGGTGGGCAGCTGCACCGTGGTGTCGGTGATGGTCATGACGCGGCGCGTTCGCGGAGGACGTCTTCGAGCGGCGGCTGGGCGACGACCTCGCCACGCTGTCCGGTTGCCTCGCGGTGGGCGAGCTCCTGACGGACGAGCGGGATGAGGAAGCGGCCGTAGTCGATCGCGTCGTTGTAGTTGTCGTAGCCACGGATCGAGATGAGGTCAGCGCCGAGGTCGACGTAGTCGAGGATCGCCGCGGCGACGGTCTCGGGAGTTCCGACGAGAGCGGTGGAGGCTCCAGCGGCGCCGGTGGCACTCGCCGTCGGCGTCCACAGCGCACGGTCGTGCAGGTCACCGCGCGACGCGATCTCGAGAAGACGCTGCGACCCCACGTTGGCGGGGCCGGTTGTGGTGTTGGTGTTGAGGAACTTCTTGGCGTTCCAGAGTGTCGACGCCTTCGAGCCGTCCTTCAGCACCTCGAGGATGCGGTGCGCCTTCTCCCAAGCAAGCTCCTCGGTCGGAGCGATGATCGGGCGGAACGTCACCCACGTGCGGGGGGTGTCGGTCCGACCCGCCTTGCGAGCTTCGGAAGCAATGCGGTCGATCTGGTGCTGCGTGTCCGCGAGCGGCTCCCCCCACAAGCCAAAGATGTCGCCAAGCTGTCCACCGGTGCGATACGCCTCGTCCGAAGAGCCTCCGACGGAGATCGGAATAGTTCCGTTGACAGGGCGGATGTATGACACGAAGTCCTCGAACGAGTAGAACTCACCCTTGTGGTCGAACGCCTCGGTCTCGGTCCAGACGCGACGCAGGATCTCTATGTACTCGTGCTGACGCGCATACCGCTCATCCTTGGTGAACCGGTCACCCTCGCGAGCCTGCTCGTGATCGTTGCCGCCCGCGATGAAGTGGACGACCGCGCGGCCGCCGGACAGCTGGTCGAGCGTCGCGAGGGCCTTGGCCGCGACCGTCGGGTAGATGGTGTTGGGGCGCAGGGCGACGATCGGCTTGAGGTGCGTCGTGTGCTGCGTGATCGCCGAGGCGATGGTGAACGGGTCGTGCCCGCCGGAGCCATAAGGCACCAGCGTGTAGTCGAAGCCACCCTCATCGAGGGCGCGTGCGTACTTGACGAAGTAGGGGTGGTCGATGGCGGTCGACGCGAAACCGTTGAGCTCGTTGCCAGGGTTGACGTTGATGGCGCTGATGAATTCGACGGTCATGCGGTTGCTCCTTGGTAGGTACCGGTCTCGATGGGCCGATCTGTTTGGTTGGACCACTGGCTCCACGAGCCCGGGTAGAGGGCCGGCGTGAACCCGGCGAGAGTGAGCGCGACGATGTTGTGCGCCGCGGTGACGCCCGATCCGCAGTAGGTCGCGAGGGGTCGATCGGCGTCAACACCGGCGGCGACAAAGCGTGCGCGAAGCGTCTCGGGATCGAGGAAGTGGCCGGTCGCATCGATGTTTGCGCCGGTCGGGGTATTGAGCGCGCCGGGGATGTGACCCGCGATCGGGTCGATGGGCTCAATCTCACCGCGGTAGCGCTCTGGTGCACGCGCATCGAGAAGTGCGCCGGTAGCGGCGATGTCGAGAACGTCGTCGGCTTCAACAACGGGCAGGTGACCGTAGGCCAGCGTCACCGATCCTGGCGTCGGGTTGACGTCGCCCATCTCAAGCGGCAGGCCCGCAGCGACCCAGGCCCCGAGTCCGCCATCGAGCAGCCGTACGTCAGCCACGCCTGCGTAGCGAAGCAGCCACCACGCCCGCGCCGACGCCAGGTTGCCGCCGTCGTCGTAGACCACGACGGTGCTGTCGTCGTTGATGCCCCACGCGCGGGCCGAGAGCTGAAACGCCTCGACCGACGGCAACGGGTGGCGCCCGTCTGCCGGCGCTCCGAAGGCGGCGAGCTCGTGATCGAGGTCGACATAGACCGCACCGGGCACGTGCCCCGTACGGAAGTCGTCGCTTCCGTCAGGACGGTCGAGCCGCCAGCGGACGTCAAGAACGACGACGGGGCGTGTGACGGCCGCCAGGTCTGCGGCGGAGATGAGGAGCGACATAAGAACTCTCAGATCGGTTTCGGCATAGCAATGCCGGGGAAAGGTGCGTGAAGACTCACGCCGAAAAGTTGCTCAGCAGGTGCGGAGCGGGGCTGTTCGCCTCAGCAAGGGCGACAGCGACACCGCCCCATGGAGGTCGTCATCGCGCGGTGGTGCGCGGTGGGCACGGTGCTGTTCATGGTGTCCATTCTCCCGTCCCCCTCCTTCGGAGTCCAACGTCGATTGTCGATGAGAACCCATCGCGACCGCCGATGAGTTGCCTATCGAGGTTGCTCAAGGTGCTGCGCATGTCTCGACGTTAGGCCCGAAAGCACAGGGAAAAATACGAGTTCCATCAGGCGGACAGGTGCAACGTACATCGCATTTTTAGTGTATGTAGCGTAAGGCTATCGATTTACTCGACTTAACGACGAGAG
>JAOPXA010000222.1 GCA_025965395.1 Nocardioidaceae bacterium
GGTCACGGGCCTTTTGAGCAAATTTCACCCCTATGGGGAAAACCTAATTGTCTGATCTGACGAGCGAAACCCCCGGCCGTTCATCCTTGGGCCGTCTGCCGGTTGCCTCTCTGGCTCACTTGCAGCAGGGGCGCTCCGGTAGGATTCCGGCGGTGAGCACGCCGATGAATCCGTCAAGGTCCTATCGATACGACAGCGCCCTCGCCTCCGATATCGAAACCCGATGGCAGGATCGTTGGGATGGCGACAAGACCTTCGAGGCTCCCAATCCGGTAGGCGACCTGGCGGGAGAAATCGCTGGCTCGAAGTTCTTTGTGATGGACATGTTCCCGTATCCGTCTGGGGCGGGTCTTCACGTGGGTCACCCCCTCGGCTACATCGCCACGGACGTCGTCGGCCGCTTTCGCCGCATGCTCGGCGACAACGTGCTGCATACCCTCGGCTATGACGCCTTCGGTCTGCCGGCGGAGCAGTTTGCGGTGCAGACCGGGCAGCACCCACGCAAGACGACGGTCGAGAACATGGCCAACATGCGTCGCCAACTGCGGCGCCTTGGACTCGCTCACGACCAACGGCGCAGCTTCGCCACCATCGATCCGGACTACGTGCGTTGGACGCAGTGGATCTTCCTGCAGATCTTCAACTCTTGGTATGACACCGAACGAGGCACTGCGCGGCCCATCAGCGAGCTCACCGACCTCTACGCCGCGGGGGAGCGTGCTGTCCCAGGCGGCGCGGAGTGGTCGGACCTCACTCCGGTGGCTCAGCGCGACATCGTCGATGCGCAGCGCCTTGCCTACATCAGCAACTCGCCGGTCAACTGGTGCCCGGGTCTCGGCACCGTGCTGGCCAATGAGGAAGTCACTGCGGACAACCGCAGCGAGCGTGGCAACTTCCCGGTCTTCAAGCGCAGCCTTCGGCAGTGGAACATGCGCATCACGGCGTACTCCGATCGCCTGATCGACGATCTCGACAAGGTCGATTGGCCCGAGCCGGTTAAGGCGATGCAGCGCAACTGGATCGGTCGCTCGGTAGGAGCTCACGTGACGTTCGACGTCGTCGACAGCGACGCGACGATCGAGGTGTTCACGACGCGGCCTGACACGCTCTTCGGCGCGACGTATGTCGTCCTGTCGCCCGAGCACGCGCTCGTCGACCAGATCGTTCCGGAGCAGTGGCCGTCCGATGCGCCGGCGTCGTGGATTGGCAGCGCGCCGGAGCCAACCGACGCCGTGATGGCCTATCGCCGCCAGGCTGCGGTCAAGACCGATGTGGAACGCCAGGAGAGCAGGGAGAAGACCGGCGTCTTCACCGGTGCGTTCGCCGTCAACCCGGTGGACGGATCGTCGGTGCCCGTCTTCATCGCCGACTACGTGCTGGCTGGCTACGGCACGGGCGCAATCATGGCGGTGCCGGCGGAGGATCAGCGCGACTTCGACTTCGCCCAGGTCTTCGACTTGCCGGTCATCCGCACGGTCCAGCCGCCCGACGACTTCGCCGGCGGTGCCTACTCGGTCGACGGGCCGCGGATCAACTCTGCCAACGACGACATCGAGCTCAACGGCATGGGCATCGACGAGGCGAAGTCCGCCATCATTGCGTGGCTCGAAGAGCAGGGCGCAGGCGCGGGCGCGACGACATACCGGCTGCGCGACTGGCTCTTCAGCCGTCAGCGCTACTGGGGCGAGCCGTTCCCGATTGTCTACGACGCCAACGACCAGCCCGTCGCGATCCCCGATGAGATGTTGCCGGTTGACCTTCCCGAGGTGCCCGACTACTCGCCGCGCACCTTTGAGCCCGACGACGTCACGAGCGAGCCGGAGCCTCCGTTGGCGCGCGTGCCCGAGTGGGTCCACGTCGTGCTCGATCTCGGCAATGGTCCGCAGAAGTATCGCCGTGAGACCAACACGATGCCCAACTGGGCTGGTTCGTCCTGGTATGAGCTGCGCTACGCGGACCCGACCAACGAGGCGGCGCTTGTCGATCCCGCCAACGAGAAGTACTGGCTCGGCCCGCGCACGCCGGGTGATGTAGGTGGCGTCGATCTGTATGTCGGTGGCGTCGAGCACGCGGTCCTGCACCTGTTGTATGCGCGCTTCTGGCACAAGGTGTTGTTCGACCTCGGTCACCTCTCGAGCCAAGAGCCGTTCCACAAGCTTTTCAACCAGGGCTACATCCAGGCCTACGCATACACCGATGCGCGCGGTAGCTACGTCGAAGCATCGGATGTCAAAGAGCACACGGCCGACGACGGCACGATCTCCTACACATACGACGGTGCTCCGGTAAATCGCGAGTACGGCAAAATGGGCAAGAGCCTGAAGAACGTCGTCACACCCGACGACATGTATGAGGCCTTCGGCGCAGACACGTTCCGGGTCTATGAGATGTCGATGGGGCCGCTCGACGTGTCACGGCCCTGGGAGACGCGTGCGGTCATCGGCTCGCAACGCTTCCTGCAGCGCGTGTGGCGCCTTGCGGTCGACCAGGATTCGGGCGACTCGATCGTGAGCGACGAACCGTCCGACGTCGCGACCCTCCGGACCTTGCACCATACGATCGAGGGCGTCAGGGCCGACATGGACGGGATGCGGTTCAACACCGCCATCGCCAAGTTGATCGAGCTGACCAACCACCTCACGAGGGCCGAGTCGAGTGCGCGCGACGTCGTCGAACCTCTGGTGCTGATGCTGGCACCGTTGGCCCCGCACATCGCCGAGGAGCTCTGGGCGCGGCTGGGGCATGCGGAGTCGTTAACGTTCGAGCCATTCCCCATTGCTGATCCGACCTACCTCGTCCAAGACACGGTGACGTGTGTGGTGCAGGTGCTAGGCAAGGTCCGCGGCAAGCTCGAGGTCTCGCCGTCGGTGACCGACGCTGAGCTGGAGGCACTCGCGCTTGCGGAGCCCAACGTGCAGCGCGCGATCGACGGCCGCGAGATCCGCAAGGTCATCGTGCGTGCCCCCAAGCTCGTCAGCATCGTCGTCTAGCCCACCACCGCCCGTGTCGGTTTCCCATGAGGCCATGGGTTGTTGACGCATCCAA
>JAOPXA010000249.1 GCA_025965395.1 Nocardioidaceae bacterium
GTTGACGCTCGGAAGTAACAACCCCGAAGCCGAACCTAGGCCAGGCTGCACGCCACCTGCAGGAATGGCCTGCATGTGACCTCGGGTGAGCGTGGCCCGGTGTTGGGCACAGCATGACGATCGCATCCTGATGATCTGGTCCTAAGCGAGCGATTTGGCCCTGACCCTGCGTTCGATATTGGTGGTCTTGGACTCGTCGATTTGCTTCAAGTGTGGAGTACATTCAGTTTATGGACGACAGTCGAGTTTTCCGCAGCAAGGCCACCCGCAGGCGGATGTCTTGGGCGCTCTTCTGTGGCGCCTCGGTCCTTGCCCTCGGTTTCTGCGTTCTCTTGGCCTCAGCAGCGGGTGGCCGGTCCAGCGTCGGCGTGGTTCTCCTGGGCGGCCTGATCGTGGTCGGCATTGGGGCGGCGCTCTTGGACTCCTTCATCTCGCCGCTCCCGAAACACGAATTAACCTTGAGTGGGCGTTATGGCGCTGGAGGCGGCGGCTTTGCCGGCGCAACCGGCGCCGGTGGCTCTGGGGGTGGCGGTGGCGGTGACTGCGGCGGCGCCGGAGGTAGCTGCAACTGATCGTGTCTCGTTTCTGTGCGCGGTCCAAGGCATTCGTGTCGGTGGCCTTGATAGCCGTTGCTGTCCTTGCAGGCTGTAGCGCAAGCAGCGACTCAGACTCCAGCTTTGATCCAGTTGTTGTCGCAACAGCTACGGCGGAGCCAACAACGGTCCCGACCTCGACGCCTCCTCCCACGCGTGCCGCCGAGCTCAAGGCAACTGTCTCCGCATACTCCGCCGCCTTCCTCACGGGCAAGAGCAGACCAGTGTTCGCATTCCTCAGCAAGGCTTGCCGCGAGACGGTTCCAATAGCAGACGTGATTGAAGCGGTGCAGCATGCGACCGACAGCTACGGTCTGGTGGTTATGACGAGCTACAAGGCCAAGATCGACGGCGACGACGCACTCGTCACCTACACGTATCCGTTTGACGCCATCAATCAGATCGACGAACCATGGATCTACGAAAACGGCTGGTTCAACAACAGGTGCTGAGTGGCGCGATGTCACTTCTGCCCCGCACACGTTGCTGTCGAAAATGCCCTCACCGGCTCACCGTCCGTGTGATAGTTGAATCCATGGTGAACCCTGGACGTGCTGACGACGGTCAAAAGCCGAACTCGCTTGCCATCGCGGAGCAGGACTTAATCGCTGCGCGCAGAAAATTTTTGACCGTCATACGAGCGACGGCCGGCGTCGCATTCGTGTTGATCGGCGCGCTGACGTATGGGGTAGCGGTGATCGCTGTTGCTATCACTGATGGTCGCGGCGCCCAATATGCGACCACGGCGGCCTTGCTTTCACTGGTGGCGGCGCCAGTCCTCGTCGTCGCCGTAAAAGTCGTGGTTCGCCAGGTGAAAAGCGCCGACGCCGTCGCCGATGCTCGCCAGCACCGCCTAGATGCGGAGGGGCGTCATCGCGATCTCGAGTCCAAGCTGGCCGATGCTTTGGAGATGGCCGACAACGAAAGCGAAGCCCTGCGTGTCATTGAACGCAGCTTCGCTACGGTGCTTCCCCGTGACCCCATCGAGCTGTTGCTGGCAGACAACAGCCATGCCCACCTCACGCGTCGCGCTTCCACATCGCCTGAGGGTGTCGCAGCCGACTGCCACGTGGGCTCGCCGCAGGAATGTCCAGCAGCCCGACGCGCTCGAGTTCATCAGTTCCCAGATAGCGAAGCCATCAACGCTTGCCCCAAGCTCGCTGAGCGTGAGCAGGGGCGTTGTTCGGCCGTATGCATACCTGTTTCGGTGATGGGTCGCACGGTTGGGGTGATCCACTCCGTTCAAGAGTTTGGCAGAGTCGTTGACGAATCTGAGATTCGCGACCTGCAGTCGGTGGCTAACCAGTCGGGTGCACGCTTGGGCATGCTCCGGATCATGGCTGAGACTCAACTTCAAGCATCCACGGACGGCTTGACGGGTCTGCTCAACCGTCGTGCTTTCGAGAATGAATTCTTGGCACTCCGCGGGAGATCGCGTCACTCATCCGCCGTAGTCGCCATGGCAGACCTCGACCACTTCAAGATCATTAACGACACCTACGGCCACGAGACGGGCGACCGAGCACTGAGGACCTTCGCAGACACTTTGCGACTCACGCTTCGCGACAAAGATCTCTTATGTCGACGCGGAGGTGAGGAGTTTGCGATCGTCTTCCCCGAGTGCGATTTGGCATCGGCCACGGCAGTCCTCGAGCGCATCCGACACGAGCTGGACGAATCCATCAAGACCGCGGGACTACCCTCGTTCACCGTGAGCATGGGAGCAATCCCGGCACGCCTGACGGACGATCTGGACGATTTGTTGTCCCGCGCTGACATCGCGCTCTTTGAGGCCAAGCGCAGTGGCAGGAACCGGGTGGTCGTCCACGAGAGCGAGCTCGATGCAGCAAAAGTTGATGAAGGCCTGGCAGGCTGGGCGCTCGCGGCGCCCGAGAGTACGACCCTCTGAGCAATGTGCCGCAGCGCACGTGCCTAGATCCTTTGATTGGAAGGTGCAAACCAAGCACAAGGAATCTGGGTCGTTCCGGGCGCTGAGACTGACAGCGCGCACCTAGGTTGGACGTCTCGTCGTGAGTTATGTCCCGCGTGGCTCCGCACGTGCGCGGTTGGGCGTATCCTCCCGACAGACCGAGACCCGCAAAGGTGCCCATGGCTGTCTCGCCCGAGGAATGGAGAACTGATGACGACGACCGCAGACAGTGAAGCAGGAATCCAGAGCCACCTCGCCATCACCGTGGGGTCTGCAGGAACGCCGGCGTGGGTGGAGCGGACAGCGACGTTCGACGGCGTCGAAGGAGACCTCACCTTCGGCGTGAGCCCCAAGTGGAATGACAAATACTTCGTCGTGGATGGTCAGTTCCCCATCCGAGCGACCACGAACGACGTCTTCGTCGCCTCAGTGGCCGCTTGCATGACCGGCGTGTTTGCGTATGCGCTTGAAGTGCGCGGCATCCTCGTGACTCCCGAAACGCTTGTCGTTGACGTCGAGACCGACATGGGTCCCGCGGACGATGACGGCGCGTGGATCGTCCGTTCGATCGCGTTGACGTTTAACGTCAAGGTCGAGGAGTCCAAGAGGGCGGCCGCCGAGCGCACCCTCGCGACATACGATCGGCACTGCTTGCTCTCGCAGACGCTCAAGGGCGGGCGTTGCGAGCTTTCTTCAGCGATCACCTATACGTAAGGTCACCAGCACCTCAGTCTTTCAGTTGCTCTGCCCACCACAGTCCGACCATCACTCCGGCTGAGAACATGGCGATACCGACCACGAGCACGATGGGCAAAATCTCCATGGCGAGATTCTGACACGCTCGGCAAATTCTCGAAACCGGTCGGAAACCTGTGACGTCGTTCACACGACCGTGACCTTTTGCCTGTTCGAGCGTTCTCACGGTTATGACCTCGTGTGTTTCTGAGTATGTGCTCGTCGTCGGCGATGGTGTCGCTGAGCGCAGGTGGCTTCGCAGCGATGCGGAAGCACGTGCGTGGGCCAGTATTCGTATCGGAGACACCGATGCGTTGTGGGACCTCATGCGCGTCGCGCGTGAACACCTCGTGCCCGTGGCCAACGACGAGACGTGACACGTTTAGCCCTGCGGCGGTTCGTCAACCCAACGTCGTCGCGACGGCAAACTCGTCAGAGTTCGAGATCGT
>JAOPXA010000266.1 GCA_025965395.1 Nocardioidaceae bacterium
GCTCGCTGCGTACCACTCGGTGCGCCCGTTGCCGGCCGTACCGTAAGTCTGCACGCCCGGCATGAGTGCTCCGGCGACGGGGTTGATCAGGCGGGCCCAGTTGGCCGAGCGGCGCACGGTGCGTGGCACCAGGCGCAACGCATACGACACCGCTAGCCGTCGGCCCGGCGTGTAGGTCGCCTGGAGCGAGGGAGTGGTGACCGTCCAGGTGTCTCCGGGAAGTACCTCGACCGGTTCTATCCGAACCTCGTCGAACGCATACGTTCCTGCGACAAAGTCGGCCACGATGGCATTGGGCGCGAGCAGCACGCGCTGACCGTCCGCCTGCTCGACCATGACGTCGGCAAACGCACCGAAGGGGCTGTGCGGCCAGCAGCCGACCACGATGCGCGTGCCTTCGCGCGTGCCGATGCCGGCGATGTGTCCGGAGAAAACTTGGGTCATGCCTCCAGTGTCCGGGGTGGGGCCTGCCGCTGCGAGCCGAACTCGCTGTGTGGTTGGCGTTCGACGAGGCTACGATTAGTAGGTCGTCCTACCTTTTTGGAGTTTGCACGTGACTGAGATGTTCGCACTGTCCGAGGAGCACAAGGCCATCCGTGAGGCCGTTCGTGCCGTTGCCGATGCCAAGATCGCGCCGTTCGCCGCCCAGGTCGATGAGGAGGCGCGCTTCCCGCACGAGGCGAACACCGCGCTGATCGCCTCAGACTTCCATGCGCCGCACGTGCCTGAGCAGTACGGCGGCGCCGGCGCCGATGCGCTTGCGACGGTCATCGTGATCGAGGAAGTTGCCCGCGCCTGCGTCTCAAGCTCACTCATCCCCGCAGTCAACAAGCTTGGCTCGCTGCCGGTGATGATCAGCGGCAGCGAAGAGGTCAAGAGCTACTACTTGCCCAAGCTTGCGTCCGGCGAAGGCATGTTCTCGTACTGCCTGTCCGAGCCCGATGCGGGCAGTGATGCGATGGGCATGAAGACCCGTGCGGTGCGCGAAGGTGACGAGTTTGTCCTCAACGGCGTCAAGCGCTGGATCACGAATGCGGGCGAGTCTGAGTACTACACCGTGATGGCCGTGACTGATCCGACCAAACGCAGCAAGGGCATCTCGGCGTTCGTCGTCGAGAAGTCTGACGAAGGTGTGTCGTTTGGTGCGCCCGAGAAAAAGCTTGGCATCAAGGGGTCACCGACCCGTGAGGTCTATCTCGACAACGTACGTATTCCTGCGTGGCGCATGATCGGCGCCGAGGGCACCGGCTTCTCGACCGCGATGAAGACCCTTGACCACACGCGTGTCACGATCGCCGCGCAGGCCGTCGGTGTCGCACAAGGGGCTCTCGACTACGCGCTCGGCTACGTCCAGGAGCGCAAGCAGTTCGGGACCGCGATTGCGGAGTTCCAGGGGCTGCAGTTCATGATCGCCGACATGGGCATGAAGGTCGAAGCCGCGCGCCAGATCACGTATGCGGCCGCGGGGCGGTCGGAGCGGGGCGACAAGGACTTGACGTTCTTCGGCGCTGCGGCCAAGGCGTTTGCCTCCGATGTCGCCATGGAGGTCACGACGAACGCCGTGCAGCTCCTCGGGGGCTACGGCTACACGCGCGACTACCCGGTCGAGCGAATGATGCGCGACGCCAAGATCACCCAAATTTACGAGGGCACCAACCAGGTCCAGCGAATCGTCATGGCCCGCCAGCTCCTCGCCGGGATCCAGTCCACCCTCTAGCGCTCATCCGCACGCAAAACCACCCTCATCCGTACGCAAAACCCCGCTCATCCGTGCGCAAAACGATGCTCATCCGTACGAAGTGCGCGAACTTCGTACGGATGGCCGCCGAACTTCGTACGGATGAGGGTGTTTTTGCGTACGGATCGGCTATTTGGGGAGGCCGTTGGCGGTGCACAGGTTGCCGATCGCGGCCGTGTTGTCCGTCTTGATGTAGTCGAACATCTTCTTGGACCTCGCCGCATCCCACCGGACAGAAAAGTCGGCGAGCGGCACGGTGCAGTTGAGCCCACTGCCGCTCATCGCGGCCGACAGATTCCACCCAAACCGCGCCAGCGCGACCGGCCCGACGTTGTTGCCGATCTGAAGCGACTTCGACGCCCCCGACGCGATCCCGGCGTAACGGAACGGGTTCAGCACCGTCCAGGGCGACTTCACCTCTCCAGCGATCGCACCGAGCACCTCGCGCTGGCTCTGAACCCGCTGGATGTCCTGGGTCGCATACGTGTGCCTCGAGCGCGAGTAGCCGAGCGCGGTAGCGCCGTCGACCTCCTGGCAACCCTTCTTGAGGTTGATGCCGGCGTCGGGGTCCTTGATGTTGGTCTTCGGGCAAATCTGAATCCCGCCGACCGCATCGACCACGTTGACGAACCCGCCAAACCCGACCTCGATGTAGTTGTCGACGCGGATGCCGGTGTTCTTCTCGATGGTGCGCACCAGCAGCTCAGGCCCGCCGAACGCATACGCCGCGTTGATCTTCGTCGTGCCGCGACCGGGGATCGAGACGAGCGAGTCGCGCGGAATCGACATCAACAGCGTGGGTCCACTGCCGACGTGCATGAGCATGATCGTGTCGGTGCGGCCCCGACCACCGGTGTCCTTGCCGGTCTTGAGCGCCTTGCGTTGCTCAGCGCTGAGTCCGCGCCGGCTGTCGGAGCCGACGAGCAAGTATGTCGTTCCGGGCTGGTCGCCTGGCCGTGCCGAGTTGGGCTCCGCGTCGACCTTGCCGATCTGAAGCCAGGCCCAGATCGGCACCGCGATCAAAAAGGCCAGCCAGAGCAGCACAATCGTACGAACCCAGCGCCACGGCTTGCGCTTGCGTGGTGGCTTTGGCGGCCGCGAAGGCGTGGGCCGACCGCCCCCGGGCGGCGGCAAGTTGGGGGGAGGAAGATCGGGCTGCGGTGCCACCTGGGTCGGCTGGGCGTCGCCGGGATCCGACGCGGGAGGCGGCGTCGCGGGTCGGTCGCCATACAGCCAGTCGTAGCCGTCCTTGCCTGATCCGTCAGTTGCCATAGCACCGAAGTTACCGGAGAACACCCAAACCTCTGGGCCCCCGCGTCGACAAAAAGCCACCTCCTTTCGGCGTGCCCTCCCGGGATCGCGGGGGTGGCTGGGAATACTGAGACCGACCCCGATAGCAGTGAGGAAACATGCCGGCCGATCGCTCGAGCGCCATCAGCGGCAATTACGCATACCCTCAGGCGTCGTCGGCGAGGATCAAGTTTCGCCGCGCCATCACCCTTGCCCTGATGACCCTGATCGTCCCCGGGTCGGCCCAGCTCGCTGTCGGCAACAAGCGCATCGGACGCATCGCGATCCGCATCTGGCTGGCTGCGATCGTGATTGGCGCGATCGGCATCTTCCTCGCCCTCACCTCCCGCAGGACCTTCCTGGACCTCGTGATCGACTCGCCCTTGGTGCCCGTCGCGCGCTGGGCTCTGATCGGTCTTGCGGTGTTTTGGGTCTATCTGCTCGCCGATGCGTGGCGCCTGGGCGCACCCCGCGAGCTCGCCCGGAGTCACCGCGTCTTCGTGACCGCATTCAACTCCGTGCTCTGCGTGGTATGTGCGGGAGTGCTGCTCTTCAGCGCCCACATCCTCGCCGTACAACAGGGATTGATCGGCACCGTGTTTGCCGCCGAAAAGACTTCTTCCTCCGAGTCTGGGCGCTACAACGTGCTGCTCCTCGGTGGCGACTCGGGCAAGGGACGCAACGGCCTTCGCCCCGACTCCCTGACCGTGGCGAGCATCGATGAGCAGACCGGTCGCACCGTTCTCATCGGCCTGCCGCGCAACTTGGCCAAGGTGCCGTTCCCCGAAGGCACGCCGATGGCCAAAGCCTTCCCCCAGGGCTTCAACTGCGCCGGTTGCTACCTCAACGGCGTCAACACCTGGGCCAACGACCACAAGACGCTTTTCGCCGCTGACACGTCCGAAGCCTCCGATGCGCCGGGGCTCGAAGCGACCAAGGACGCTGTGGGTGAGGTCACCGGCCTTAAGATCAACTACTACGCAATGGTCAACCTCAAAGGTTTCAAGTCGCTCGTCGACGCGGTCGGCGGCGTCAAGATCAACGTCAAGGACCGCATCGCGATCGGTGGCATTGGGTCCCCGATCTATGGCTACATCGAGCCCGGGACCCAGGTCCTCAATGGCAAGGAAGCCCTTTGGTATTCCCGTAGCCGCGTGCAGTCCAACGACTACGCACGTATGGGTCGACAGAAGTGCATGATGAGCGCGATGCTGCACCAACTGAGCCCCACCAAGGTCTTGTTCAATGTCAACGCCATCGCCAAGTCGGGCAAGGAACTGCTCAGCACCGACATCCCCAAGGCCGACCTCAGCACGTTCCTCGACCTGTCGCTCAAGGCCCGCAGCGCCAAGGTCTCAACGGTCTCGATCACTCCGCCGACGATCAACACCGGTGACCCCAACTACGACAAGATCCGGCGGATGATCACCAAGGCCATCGACACGGCCGAGGGCAGGAAGCCCAACGGATTCATCACGACGACCTTGCCCAAGATCGCCGCTCCGGCCCAGGCGTATGACCCCCAGGTGGAAGCGAAGAAGGCCAACGAGACAACG
>JAOPXA010000267.1 GCA_025965395.1 Nocardioidaceae bacterium
ACGTCTGACATGCCGTGAAACGTATCGGCTCACTCCCGAGGAAGCAAACGATCTACAGCAGCTGATCGCGCCGACGGGTAAGGTACGCCTTTTCGGCGGAATTCTCCGTCACGGCAATCGCCGCGTCGTCGGCAGATCGCGCTTCGTCGCTGCGGCCAAGCCGGCGCAGCAGATCTGCCCGGGTCGCGTGCCACGCGTGAGAACCGTCCAACGCCAACGGCTCGACGATCGCTAAGGCGACGTCGGGCCCGTCCAGCTCGGCGACTGCGATGGCCCGGTTCATCGCAACGATCGGGGTGGGCGTGACGACATACAACTGGTCATAGAGCTGAACAATTTGGCCCCAGTCGGTGTCGCGAGCGTCAAGCGCGTCGGTATGGACGGCGTTGATCGCCGCCATGAGCTGGTACGTGCCAGGGCGCGATTCGCCCGCGGCGACTCGCGCCAGGCACTCGCGTACCAATGCGTGCCCCTCAGCAATGAACTCCCGATCCCAAGCGCCCCGGTCCTGCTCGTCAAGCGTCACCAGCTCGCCACCAGCTACCCGCGCTTCGCGGCGGGCATCGATCAACAACATCAGCGCAAGCAGCCCCGCCACCTCGCCGTCGTCGGGCAGCAGCAAGCGCATGAGTCTCCCGAGCCGGATCGCCTCATCGGTCAGGTCCGCGCGGATGGGGTCGTCGCCGGCGCCCGCAAGGTAACCCTCGTTGAAGACGAGGTGAATGACCGCGAGCACCGCACCCAGCCGGTCAGTGACGTCGTTGCTGTCGGGGACACGGAACGGTATGTTCGCGGCCCTGATCTTGGCCTTCGCGCGCGTGATGCGTTGAGCCATAGTTGCCTCGGCCACGAGAAACTCGCGGGCGATTTCCTCGACGGTCAGTCCGCCGAGTAGGCGAAGTGTTACGGCCACGCGTGCCTCCGCAGAGAGAGCCGGGTGGCAGCAGGTGAAGATGAGCCGGAGGCGGTCGTCCTCGACCAGTCCGGTCGGCTCGTGGGGCGTGTCATCGGCGATCATGAGGGCTGCCTGGTGCTTGGTGGTGCGCAGGGACTCGCGACGAATGCGGTCGATGGCGCGATGAGCCGCGGTGGTGGTCAGCCACCCGCCTGGGCTAGGCGGGATGCCTTCAGTCGGCCACTGCTCTACCGCCGCGATGAGGGCCTCGCTCGAGGCGTCCTCGGCGATATCGAGATCACCGAAGCGCCTGGCGAGAGAGGCCACGACCCGGCCATACTCCTCGCGATAGATCCGATCGATCTCCGCTCGGAGGTCTGGGGTTGGGGTCATCAACCCTGGAAGGGACGGACGACGACGCGCTGTTCGCACGCCTTCGAACCCGCCGCTGCGAGCTTGAGCGCCTCGTCGAGATCGGTGGCTTCAATGATCCAGAAGCCGCCCAGGTACTCCTTGCTCTCGGCGAACGCACCGTCCGTCACGATGACCTCGTCACCGCGCCCGTCCACCGAAGTCGATGTCTCGAGCGGCTCCAGTCCACCGGCGAATACCCACTTTCCATCCGCGACGAGCTGGTCATTGAAGACGCCGGTCGCGGCAAACGATGCCTGCACTTCAGGTGTCGACATATCGGGGTACGGTCCGGTGTGCATGACAGAAAGCATGTACTGAGTCATGGTGAAGTCCTCTCGTGTGCGGCTGCCCGGTGGCTGCCTCTCACTCTGTCATCGAACGGGCCCACCCGAATACGACAGGTCGGGACGAAAAAAATTTTGGACAAGATATCGGAGAGCCGCACGCTGTACGGTCTGCCCATGGGGTTAGGCGTATGCAGGTCGGTCGAGCGGGTACGAACCCTTCGATGACCAGCACCATCCTGGTCGAACATCCTTGGTTGTCCCCGATGGCACTTGCCGTGCTTGTCGTGCTTGGGCCGATCGTCGGGGCGTGGGCCGGCACACGCCCACGGGCGGCCTGGTTCTTCTGGGCGTGCGCCCTGCTGCCCGTCGTTCTGCTGACGTTAGTACCGACTGCCCGCGACGTAGGCCAGCGGTGTGAGGTCGCTTGGATGTACCCGACGATCGGTCGGGTCGAACTCGCCGCGAACGTCGTCCTTTTTGTAGCCCCGGTGTTGTTCCTGGGAGTGGCGTTGCGTCGGCCTCTCGTGGCCTTGCTTGCGGGCCTCGGTTTGTCAGCCGGGATCGAGGCGATTCAAGCTCTCCTACCGGCGCTCGGAAGATCCTGCTCGACGAACGACTGGCTCTCCAACGCCATCGGCGCGGTCATCGGCGCCGCGCTTGCGTGGGCAGCATTGCAACTCATACGCGTCCGGCGCTAGCGGAGTGGGTCGACCGCGATCATGAGACCGATGCGGCCAGCCTGCACGGTCTCCCCACGATGGTTGACGAGCGTGAGCTGTCGGTCGAGGACGCCGGTCATACCACTGCTCGTGAGCCGTGTGCCAAGGATCTCCAGCTCACAGTGAACAGTGTCGCCCCCGAGGATTGGCGCCAAGAAGCGCCAGCCGTCGATGCCAAGCAGCGCGACCGAGCTGCCCTCGAAGATGCCCAGTCGAGACACGAGACCCATCGCCACGGACACTCCCAGCATGCCGTGCGCGATGGGGGCCCCAAAACGACCCACCTTCGCCTGCTCGGCATCGGTGTGGACCGGATTCGTGTCCCAGCTCCACGCGGCGAACGAGGCGATGTCGGCTTCGACGATGGTGCGCGCCTGCGTCGTGAACCGCTGCCCAGCAGCGAAGTCTTGGAACCACCATGTCCCGTGGCTCACCGGACTGGCACCTGAGCAGCGACCATCAGTCGAGCCTGCGAAACAGTGCGGCAAGGGCCTGGCCGCCACCGATACACATCGTGACGATGCCCAGCTCGCCACCGGTGCGGCGCAGGTGCTGCACGACGCGCAGCGTCAGGATCGCACCCGTCGCACCGACCGGGTGACCAAGTGCGATCGCTCCGCCGTATGGGTTGGTCTTCGCGATATCGAGACCGACATCGCGACGCACGGCCACGGCTTGGGAGGCAAACGCCTCATTGAGCTCGACGACGTCGATGTCGCCCGGCTTGAGGCCGGTCTTCTCGAACAGCGACCGCAACGCGAACGTCGGCGCATAGCCCATGAGGCCAGGCTCCATCGCTGCGGTCGCGACGTGCTCCAGGGCGACCAGACCCGTGCGACCGCGATCGCGTGCCACCGACTCCCGAGCGAGGACGACGGCCGCAGCACCATCGTTGATGCCGGACGCGTTGCCCGCCGTGACCGACCCGCCGGCCTGGAAGGCTGGCCGCAGTCCGGCAAGAATCTCGAGCGTCGTCTCGGGCTTGGGGTGCTCATCGACCGAAACGGTGACGGGGCGTCGGCCGCCGATCTCGTAGGCGACGATCTCCTCGGCGAAGGCCGCGCGCGCCGCGGGGGTTGCTGCACGGCGCTGGGAA
>JAOPXA010000306.1 GCA_025965395.1 Nocardioidaceae bacterium
CCATACGGTGCCAAACCCACGGATTTCGGGAGAACGGGGGGTTCCGGAGCAGCGGGGGTTAGGAGATGCGGGTGGCGTAGTCGGGGGTGCGCCAGTAGGAGACCGGCACGACCTGGACGTCCTGGCCGGTGCGGGGCGCATGGATCATCTGGCCGCCGCCGAGGTAGAGCGCGACGTGGTAGATCCCGCTCGGCCCAGAGTCAGTCCAGAACAACAGGTCACCGGCCTTGATGTCGGACATCGCCACCCGGGTGGTCTGCGTGAATTGGTAACGGCTCGAGTGCGCCAGGCTCACGCCTGCGGCTCCCCATGCCTTCATGGTGAGCCCTGAGCAGTCCCACTTGCTCGGGCCAGCTGCGCCGTATGCGTAGGGCTCGCCGATCTGGGCCTTGGCGAATGCGATCGCCTTCGCGACCTTGCTCGATGAGACCGGCGGCGGCGCGGGGATCGGATCTGGTGCCGGAGTCGTGGGCTTCGGCGTGGTCGGCTTTGGGGTCTTGGGTTTCGGTGTCGTGGGCTTAGGCGGCGCGGGAGTGGGGTCGGTGGGGTCGGCCGGGACAGGGTCAACTGGGTCGGCCGGCGCAGGATCCGAGGGATCCGGATCCTCGCTCGGCGGCGCTTCCGCCTCCTGATCAATCTTCTTCTGGCGATCCTTGGCCTCGTCGAGGCTGATCTTCTGTGCATCGGCCAGCTTGGCGAGCACTTCTTCGCGCTCGCGCTGCGTCGCGACGACCGCTTCTTCCGACGCAGCAACGGCCGCATCGAGGTCTGCCTGCGCGCGTTGCCCATCCTTGACGGCGGCTTCCTGCTCAGCGACGGCATCCTGGGATCGCGCAGCGGCACTCGCGAAGACGACCTTGCTCGCCGCCATCCGGTCGATCGAGGCCTGAAGCGCCTCCGACGTGCTGGAGTAAGCGCTCGCGCGATCGAGAAGCTCCTCGGGGCCGCGGCTGCTGAACACCGAACCGAGGCGATTGAGCCCCGAGGACCCCTGGAGCTCTTGCACGGTCAGTGCCGCGACGGCGTCACGCTGTTGGTCGAGGGCGGCCTTCGCCGTGTCAAGATCACGCTGCTTCTTGGCGAGGTCTTGCTTGGCAATCTCGAGCCGATATTGCTGGGCATTGACCTCTTCGGACGCGGCGGCAGCGCGCTCATACTGCTGGTCGAGATGCTGGCGCAGCTGCACCAAGCGCACCTGGAGCGCGGCAATCTGCTCGGGTCCGTCGGCACGCGCGGCACCGCTCAGGCTGAGGCTGACGGCCACGGCGACGAGGACACACGCCACGCGTAGCGCACGGGGAAAGACATGCACCCGCCCTAATCTAAACCCCAGGCACCCCTCGTGAATCAGGTTTCACAAACTAACCGGGTGCGTCAGGTGCCTCGTTCGGCGTCGCGGACCTCTCCGACCAGCTCTTCGAGCACATCCTCAAGCATCACCACGCCCAGCACCGCGCCGGCCGCATCGGCCACCCGCGCCATGTGCGATCCGCGTGCCTGCATCGTACGAAGCGCGTCATAGAGGTTGGATTCCTGACCCACGGTGGCGAGCGGACGGATCCACTTGTCGGCGATCTTCTGGGTCCGGCCCTTGTCGGACGTCTCCAGCACATCCTTGATGTGGAGGTAGCCCGTCAGGTCGCCGGACTCGTCCCGCACCGGAAAGCGAGAGAAGCCGGTCCGGGCGCAAGCTTTCTCCACATCGATCGGTGTGGCATGAGGGGGAATGGTGACGAGGCCCTCGAGCGGCATCAGCACCTGGCCGACCGTGCCGGCGTAGAAGTCGAGTGCGCCCGACACGAGCCCATACTCGTCGTCGTCGAGCAGCCCCTCACGGCGTGACTCCTCGACGAGGCCAGCAACCTCGTCGTGACTGAACGTCGACGACACTTCATCCTTGGGCTCGACGCGGAGCAGCCGGACGATCACGTTGGCCATGCCGTTGAGCACCAAGACGAACGGCTTGAGGACCGCCACCACAGCGAGCATGAACGGCCCGAGAATCAGGGCAGCACGGTCGGGACCGACCAGCGCGAGGTTCTTCGGCACCATCTCGCCGAAGACGACGTGCGCGAAGACGACGATCGTCATCGCGATCACGAAGCTGATCGGGTGCACGAACCCCTCGGGCACGTTGAGGGTCTCGAAGACCGGCTCGAAGAGATGCGCGATGGTCGGCTCGCTCACTGCGCCGAGGCCGAGCGAGCAGATCGTGATGCCGAGCTGTGCCGCTGCCATGACCTGGCTGATGCTCTCCATCGCGCGCAGAGCGAGGCGAGCGGCCGTCGACCCAGCCGCGATCCGCGGCTCCAGCTGCGTGCGCCGCGCAGAGATCAGGGCGAACTCGGCGGCGACGAACAACGCGTTGAGCCCGAGAAGCACGAAGGTGAGGGCGATGCCCCAGCCGCTACTCATCGTCCTCACCGTCCTTGGTGACTTCTTGCTCAGTCATCGAGATGCGATCGATGCGGCGACCCTCGGTGCGCTCGATCGTCAGCCTGACACGCCGCGTGCGAGGTGCGTCCTCGTCGGTGTCAGAGTCGATCGGGATCTCGAGGTCGAGGTCGACGAAGTCACCTCGTTTGCCCAACCGGCCCAGCTGCTGGTTGATCAAGCCGGCAATGGTCTCGTAGTCGTCATCCTCAGGCAGATGTATGCCGGTCTGTTCGGCAACCTCGTCGGGGCGAAGCATGCCCGACAGCGACCAGGTGCCGTCGAGGCGATGCCTGCTGCGCGCCGAGAGCCGGTCGTGCTCGTCGGCGATGTCGCCCACGATCTCCTCGACAAGATCTTCAAGCGTCACGACGCCGTCGGTGCCGCCATATTCGTCGACCACGATGGCGAGCTGCATGCCCTGCTCGCGCAGCACCAGAAGCAGCGGATCGAGCTCGATCGTGTCGGGCACGATGCTGGGCGGCATCGCGAGCTCGGACACGCGCACGTTGCGTCGCCGGTCTTGTGGCACCGCGACCGCCTGCTTGACGTGCACGACGCCGACGATGTCGTCGGGCCCCTTGCCCATCACGGGAAAGCGCGAATGACCGGTCTGACGGGCCGCCTCGATGACGTCGTGAGCGGTGTCGCGAGCCTCCACGAAGTGCACGCGCACGCGAGGCGTACGGACATCCGCCGCGGTGCGATCACCGAATGCGATGCTGCGGGCCACCAGGTCAGCGGTCTGACCTTCCAGGGCGCCTTCTTGCGCGGAACGCAGGACCAAGGATCGGAGCTCGACCGGCGAGCGAGCCGAGCGAAGTTCTTCCTGCGGCTCGACCCCGAGGGAGCGGAGGACGGCATTGGCCGTGCCGTTGAGAGCGCGAATCGGGTATGCGGTCGCCTTCGTGAACGAGCGCTGGAACATCTGCGTGGCATTCGCGGTCGCCAACGGAAGAGCAATCGCGATGTTCTTGGGCACGAGCTCACCGACGAGCATCGTGACGACCGTGCTGAAGATGAGCGCAATCGCATACGCCACCACGCGCAACGACGTGCCCTCGAGACCAAGCGACTCCAACGGCCCTCGAAGCAGACTGCCGATTGCCGGCTCGGCGAGGTAACCGATCGCCAGGTTGGTAATCGTGATGCCCAGCTGCGCGCCGCTCAGCTGGGTCGACAGCGAACGGAGGGCGATCAACGTGCCCTGAGCACGCTTGTCTCCCGAGGCCGCTGCACGTTCGACGGTCGCACGATCGACGGTGACGAAGGAGAATTCAGCGGCGACGAAGAGTCCGCAAGCCAGCATCAGGAGGAGGGACAGGGCTAGAAGTAGCCATTCGGTCATTGCAGGGCTCTATGAGGGACGGAGTCGGTCACGATGGAGTAACTGTACCCTTTGAAGAGAAACACCCACAGACTAAGGACAAGCGTGCCCACCTATCAATACCTCTGCAATGACTGCGGTCATGGGTTCGACGTCAAGCAGAGCTTCTCCGACGACGCCCTGACGGTGTGCCCGAACTGCCAAGGACATCTGCGCAAGGTCTTCAATGCCGTCGGTGTCGTGTTCAAGGGCTCGGGGTTCTACCGCAACGACAGCCGCGGCACCTCGACCTCGACCGAGACGTCTGCTTCGTCGGACAGCAAGCCGAGCACTGACAAACCCGCATCGACCGAGACAAAGTCCACGGGCGACTCAGCCCCCGCAGCGGCCAAGCCGGCTGCGGCAGCCGCGGCGCCGAGCACTCCCGCAAGCTGACGTTTTCCCCTGCAGCGCCGATGTGTCTCGCGACGATCGGTGCCTGTGGATAGCGCACACGGGGATCGCTGCGGTTGCCTACCGTGGCGGGTATGCCTGATCTGCTGCCCACACGTCGCGCCCTAAGACGCTTCATCCTCACTCATCGACGTGCTCTCGCGGCCATCTGC
This sequence comes from Nocardioidaceae bacterium, assembly GCA_025965395.1. Classification (GTDB taxonomy): domain Bacteria; phylum Actinomycetota; class Actinomycetes; order Propionibacteriales; family Nocardioidaceae; genus JAOPXA01. The sequence goes on from JAOPXA010000306.1 coordinate 4,366, forward strand.
GTCGGCCTGGCCGTCTTCAGCGCCATGAGCGCGCTGCAACCCACGACCGCAGGCATCGCAATCGTGGCCGCGGCGCGCGACGTACCGTCTGGCCACGTGCTCGCTGAGGGCGAACTGCGCACCGTCGAGCTCACCTCGAGCGTTATCCCTGACGGAGCCGAACGAGACGTTGCCGACGTCGCTGGTCGCTCGGTGGCGGCGCCGCTGCGCAAGGGCGAGGTCGTGACCGACGTGCGGCTCTTGGGGTCGTCTCTCCTGAAGGGCTATCCCGCAGGATCGGTGCTCGTGCCGGTGCGGATCGAAGATCCGGCAACCCTCACTGGGATGGGAGTCGGCGATCGCGTCAACGTGGTTGCCGTCGACCCGGGCGAAGAGCTCGCAGCGCAGATCATCGCGCGCGGCTTGCCCATCGTGGCGATCCCGGAGGTGGGCCCAGACGACCGCGGCGATGGCGTCGTCGTCCACCTGGTGGCACCCGAGGAGAGTGCTGTGATCCTTGCCACGGCTGGCATCACGTCGAGCATGGCGCTGGTCGGTGCTGGCGGTGCGAACCTCGACTAGGGTGAATCGCAACCCATACGTCTGACCCTCAGGGGGAGAAATGCTCAAAGGTTTCAAGGAGTTCTTGTTCCGCGGCAACCTCGTCGATCTGGCCGTCGCTGTCGCCATCGGTGTTGCATTCACCGCGCTGATCGCGGCCTTCACCGAGGCCATCATCAGCCCGATCCTGGCCACC
>JAOPXA010000002.1 GCA_025965395.1 Nocardioidaceae bacterium
CTTGAAGATGTTGGCCGCAATAAGTCCCCCCAGCATCGAGCTGCCGATGCCGACCGGGCGGTACAAGAGCTTGGCCGTCTTGCTGCTCTGCGGAGAGGTCATGCATCACACGTACCCTGGATGACCGCTGCTCAAACGTGCGCTCAAGTCGCCGCGAACGGGTACGTACTCGCTTCACCTCCGCGAGATGCCAAGGAGCGATCCCGATGGAACACCCCATTACCGAAAATGCCTCGACCATTCAGCTGCTCGGTCAGTTGAAAGATCAGGTCAGCACCCTCGTCCAAGACGAGATCCGCCTCGCGCAGGCCGAGATCGCCGCAACACCTAAGCGCATCGGCATGGGCGCTGGTTATTTCGGCGCGTCCGGCCTACTTGCCCTCCTTGGCCTCGGCGCTTTCGTGACCGCCGCAATCCTTGGTTTGGCCGAAGCGATCGATGGGTGGCTTGCCGCCCTCGTGGTTGGGGCGGTCCTCCTCGCCGTTGCCGGTGCTGGAGCGCTGCTTGGCAAGCGCAAGGTCGACCAAGCCATCGAAGCCCCCAAGACCCGTGTCGAAAGCGTCAAAGCTGACGTCACTGAAGTGAAGGAGCACCATCATGACGGCTGAACAGTCGAGCCATGACGCAATGACCACGTCCGAACTTCAGGACGAAATCGACCGTACGCGCGAGCAGTTGGGCGAGACGGTCGACGCACTGGCTGCAAAACTCGATGTCAAAACTCGGGTGAAAGAGAACCCGAGACCAGCCTTCATCAGCATCGCGGTCGTCGGCGTGTGCGTGGGGGCCGTGATCTGGTGGCGCTCGGCACGCTAGGAGAGCCCGCTAGGACGGGCTGCTCGGCACTCGCCGTTCGGACTTCTGTGCGACTTGGCGTCCGTTGACGACGAGCAACGCAATCTCCTGAAGCTTGACGTTGCGATCTTGGGAGTATCGACGAAGCAGGCTGAACGCGCGATCGGCGTCGATGCCGAATCGCTCCATCAGGATGCCTTGCGCTTGGCCTATCGTCTTGCGGCTGTCGACGGCGCGCTGGAGCCCCTCCTCGTTGTGTGCAGTGCCCAGGGCAACAGCGGCGTGACTCGCGAAGATGTCGGCAACTGCGACGTCCTCGTCACCGAAAGCGTTGGTTTCGTAGGAGTAGAGATTGAGTGATCCGTAGCGGCGCTGATGCGTTGCCAGGCGGATGCCCAGCGCGCTCTTGATGCCGATCTTCGAGACCGCCGGGCCCCATTGTGGCCAACGGTCGTCTTCCAGCGTGTCGTTGACGACGTAGATGGGCGGTCCCTCGATCGCGTCGAGGCACGGCCCTTCGTCGAACATGATCTGCAGGTTGTGGGCCTCTGCCACGGCAGCAGACGACGCAGCGGCCGTCTCGATGCGGTTGCGCGCATGCACGAGCATGATGCCCGCCTCATCGCATTTGGTCGCGGCCTGCGCGTACTCGACGATCATGTCAAGAGTGGTCTCTGCGGTCGGGGCGGCGTCAAGATCGAGCGCCATCTCCGCGAAGAACGACGGCTGCAACTCATCCATGTGGGGCCCCCATCACTCCGGAGAAGCCACGGTTTGGCTTCATGGATCCGTCTGCACAAACATACCCTCCGGTCGGTGCAAACACAGGAGGCGCATAAGCAACGCCCGAGCGGGTACGTCTCATGTGCACCATCGAGACCCAGAAACGCCAATTGCACACGGACGGTGACTTCATGGAATACCTCACAGTCACGATCTTCGGTGACGGAAAAAATGCCGACCAAGCCCTTGCCCGCGAACTCAGCCGTCACGGAGCCCGCACACATATCGTGACATCTCTCACTGGTTGGCTGCCGTCGGCTCAGCTCGCTGTCGTGCGCTCCGACACGCCCGCTGGCCGGGCCGCAGCGGAGTCCATCGATGCATCCGCGGCCATCGATGCGGTCATTACATGCGAGTTCGACGCAGACGTGCCCCTGAGGCCGACAGTCGATGGCCTCACGGCATCCCGCGGGCGCGGACGCCACATCTCACTCGTACGACACCCCCACATCGACCAGGATCTCGTCGATGAGTCACCCGCGGATCTCGACAGCATCGACGAGATCTCCGCCGAACAGTTCGCTCACGTCGTGGTCGCCGAGTTGCAGACTCTCGCCGACATCGCCTGACCGAGGCTGGTCCGAATAGGGCCTTGGGCTAGCGTGTCGGGCAATGTTCCGCATACTTTTCTATGAGCCCCGCATACCTCCCAACACCGGCAATGCGATTCGCCTCGCCGCTGCGACCGGCGCCGAGCTGCACCTCGTCGAGCCGCTCGGATTCGACCTGTCCGACAGCCAGTTGAAGCGTGCGGGCCTCGACTATCACGACCTCGCATCCCTGTCGGTCCATCCGAATCTCGACGCGGCATTGGAGCTGCTCTTGCCCGCACGGTTGTATGCGTTCAGCGCGCGGTCGGAGACGTGCTACACCGATATCGCCTATGAGCCCGGCGACATCTTGATGTTCGGCCCCGAGCCGACAGGCCTGCCCGCCGCAGTCATGGAGGACCCGCGCGTGACGACCACGGTGCGGCTTCCGATGCTGGCTGGACGAAGGTCCATGAACTTGGCAAACACCGCCTCGATAGCGGTCTATGAAGCGTGGCGCCAGCACGGTTTTGCCGGGTCTGAACCCGGCTCAGGCCCTGGCGAGTAGTTCCTCTGAGCCATCTTTGACCCGTTCTCTGGACTGCGCGCGTTTCCCGTGTCTAGGGTGTCGAAACCATCGACGCCACCCAGGACGACATGACACGGCAGATCCGCACGCACCGCAGAGCATTCGCGGTGCTGCTGTTCGTCTTGGTTGCGTGTATGCCGCTGGTCCTCCAACGCGTCTCGGCGTCGTCGAATGAACCAACGATCACCGTCGTCGGCGACTCGATCACCGCGAGCTACAACAACCGCGTCGGCGACGCGCGGCAAGGTTGGTGGAGCATGGTGGGCAGGCACTATGGGGCCGATGTCACTACGTACGCCGAACCTGGTTCGGGCTATCTGAGACGTGGCGACGACTGCCGCGGCACGCGTTTCTACGAGCGGCCGTTGGCTCTTCTCACGCGTTCACCCGACGTCATGATCATCGAGGGCGGCCGCAATGACTGGTTGGACTGCAGGCGTGGCAACTACGTGATCTCCTCGACTCGGGCGGTGCGTCGGGCGGTCAACCGCTATCTCGATGACGTGCGTATGGTCGTCAAGCCGTCGACGCGCATCATCGTGCTCGGCCCCGTCTGGGGACCGCGCGACGCCGGGCACGAGGCGCGCATTCGCGCGATCGTGGAACGGGCGGCTGTGGCTCACGAGATGGAGTTCGTCGACACGAGCAACGTGCTCAATCGTGCCAGGGTCCTGGACGGCACTCACCCCAACCGCGCTGGCAGCAAAGCGCTCGCGCGGCGCGTGATGGCCGCGATCGGCCCCCAGCTCGCCTGACCCTCCTGCCCCACCCAACCTCCTCCGCTCCTCCGCTGGGAGTGACCTTTTGGCTACGACTCGCCGTAGTGCGACGACCAAATCGTCACTCTCAGCGGAGGAGG
>JAOPXA010000048.1 GCA_025965395.1 Nocardioidaceae bacterium
GTCTGCCTGATCGGCGCCCAAGGCGGCGGGTCCGGCAAGGCGTACGTCGAGGCCATTGGCGTCCGCTTGGGCGATCTTGGTGAGCGCATCGGCCACGTCGGGCAAGTCATTCCAGCCGCTGGCACCCATGTTGAGCGGGATGATCGTCTGGAGGGCCTTGCCATCCTCGGACGGAATTGGCCCGACGATCTCCCTCTTGACGTGATCGACGTCCGCAAATGCCTTGGCGTCGGCAGCGGCCTTGGCGGTGTCTTGTGGCGTGATGCCGCCTTCGCGCACGTACAGCACGATCGCCGGAATCTCGTCGGAGTCGCGGAACGCACCTGACTTGTTGATGACCTGGGTCGACTCGGCGTTGCCAGGGAGCCACGACCCGATGTCGTTGTCCTCGACGTCGCCGAGCTTGGCGCCCAGCGAGCCCATGATGCCCGTCAGGACGAGTGCCACGACCAGCACGACCCACTTGGTCCAGCGATGGGCAATCCAGCCGGCAATATGTCGTGTCATGGTGGCTCCTCGATCGAACAGGCAAACGTGAAATCGTGTTGCAACCATCATGGCGGAACTCGCCGACAATTTCGATATCGGTGGTGACCCTGAGCGAACCCTGACTTCCTGCGATACTGAACGCAATGGAACCCACATACGCCGACGTCGAGCGATCGTTGCTAGGCCGCTGGCCCGAAACCAAGCTGGAGCCATCGCTCGACCGCATCCAGGCGTTGTGTCGCTTGATGGGTGACCCGCAAAACGCCTACCCCGTCGTCCATCTCACGGGCACCAACGGCAAGACGTCCACGAGCCGCACGGTCGACCAGTTGCTCAGGACCCTCGGACTCCGCACCGGGCGTTTCACGAGCCCGCATCTCGAGTCGATGACCGAACGCATCGCGCTCGACGGCGAGCAGTTGTCCGAGGAGTTGTTCGTCGAAGCCTTTGCCGACGTCGCGGCGTATGCGCAAGTGGTCGACGACACCGCCCAGCACCCGTTGTCGTTCTTCGAGATGCTCGTCGCCATGGCCTACGCAGCGTTCGCAGACGCGCCTGTCGACGCCGCCGTGATCGAGGTCGGCATGGGTGGTTCGTGGGACGCCACCAACGTCGTCAACGCCCAGGTCGCCGTGATCACGCCCATCGGCGTCGACCACAGCCGGTATCTCGGCGACACGCCAGCCATCATCGCGGTTGAGAAGGCGGGCATCATCAAGCCCGGTTCGCACGCGATCTTCGCGGCACAGGAGCCTGAGGTGCTCGAGGTGCTGATGGAGAGGGCCAACGCGGTTGGTGCCACGGTTTCGGTCGAGGGCGCCGATTTTGCCGTCTTGTCGCGCGTGCCCGCAGTCGGGGGGCAGTTGCTGAGCATTCAAGGTCTTTCGGCGCGGTATGACGACGTGTTCTTGCCGCTCTACGGAGAGCATCAAGCCCACAACGCCGCGTATGCGCTTGCGGCCGTCGAAGCGTTCATCGGCACCAAGGAGATCGCCGCCGACCTCGTGCTCGAAGCGTTTGCGCTGGCAACGTCTCCCGGTCGTCTCGAAGTCGTACGGCGCAGTCCCACCGTTGTGCTCGACGCAGCACACAACCCCCACGGTGCCACCGCATCGATGGCAGCGGTCTCCGAGGCATTCAGCATGAGCCCGTTGATCGGCGTGGTCAGCGTGATGGCTGACAAGGATGTCGAGGCGATGCTGGAGATCTTCGAACCCGTCATGGCGCACATCATCTGCACCGAGAACAGCAGCAGTCGCTCGATGCCTGCCCGCGATCTCGCCGAGCTTGCCAACGACATCTTCGGCGAGGATCGCGTCCACCTGGTCAAGCGGCTTGACAACGCGCTGGAGACGGCCATCGGCATGGCCGAGACCGCCGAAGGCTTCGAAGAGGCAATCGGTAGCGGGGGAGTCCTCGTGACCGGCTCGGTCGTCACCGTCGGTGAGGCACGTGTGTTGTTGGGCCGGTCCACGTAGTGCGGGGTATGTGCGCGGCGATCTTGACGCTCGAAGCGGTGATCTTGGCGCTCGCGGCCCCCGTGATGATCGCGGTCGAGGACGTCAACGTCGCGCTGGCACTGCTCATCTGCCTCGGCCTGGCAGTGCTATGCATCGTGACGGCTGGTTCCCTCCGCAGGCCGCAGGGCTACGCCATGGGCCACGCCATCCAGGTGGGTGCGGTGCTCATGGGGTTCCTCGTGCCGATCATGTTCTTTATCGGCGGGATGTTTGCCGCCCTTTGGTTGGGAGCGTTCTTCCTTGGTCGCAGGATCGAGGCAGACAAAGCACGTTGGGCGGCCGAAGCGGCCGCTGAGACTCCCGAGACGCCGCTTTCGGAGTGACGCAGGTCACGTTCGCGACTACATTGGACGTATGGTCAAGGCACTGGTCGTCGCCGACGAGGTCGTGGAATCTTTCTACGGCGAGGGAGTCCTCCGCCTTGAGCCAGACATCGTCCTAGCCGCGGGCGATCTTCCGTGGGACTACCTCGAGTCGCTCGCGGCGTCTCTCGAGGTGCCGGTCGTCTTCGTGCCCGGCAACCACGACCCGGAGGCGTCGCCGACGCGGCCCCGCGGACTCATCAACGCCGACACACGCGTGGTCGATGTCATGGGTCTGCGGATTGCGGGGCTCGGCGGTTGCGTGCGCTACAACCGTGGCCCGAATCAATACACCCAGCGGCAGTTCACTAAACGCGCGCGTCAGGTCGTGCGCGCGCTGCGGCGGTCGCCCGGGCCCGCGGGTGTCGACGTGCTCCTCACTCATGCGCCGCCCCTGGGGCTCGGTGACGATGTCGACCTTCCGCACGTCGGCATTGATGCCCTCCATGGCCTCCTGGAGCACCTCGAGCCGACCTGGCTCCTCCACGGTCACATTCATCCGTATGGGCAGCCGCGCCCCGACCGCCACCGCGGGCGCACCACGATCCGCAATGTCGTGCCGTGGAAAGTGATCGAGATCGAGCCGCGCGGTCGGGTGAGCACGGCGCTTTCGCCTGGGCAAAGGTCGCAGTAGAGCCATGCGAAACTCCGGATCACCACGCGTCGATGCCGAGAGCGACTTCCTGCGTTCGCGTCGGCACCAAGTCTTGTCCGGCCTCGCTGCTCGGCTGCGCAACGATACCGAGGACGTCATCCAGTCGATGTCGTTCGACGAGGTCGTGGAGGCGTTGGGACGCCGCGCAGAGAACTACGTCGGCACCAAAGTCATACCGCTCGACGCCATCGTGGGTTCGGTCGACAAAGTGCGCGACTTCGACCGGAGATTCCGGCCCACTTCTGCGCGCAGCCGCGAGCGTTGGGAGCGGCTGGCCCGAGCGAACAGAACCGGCGAGATCATCCCGCCGATCGACGTCTACCAGATCGGAGACTCCTACTTCGTCCGCGATGGGCATCACCGCGTCTCGGTCGCGCGGAGCCTCGGCGTCGACCTGATCGAAGCACGTGTGACGGCGATCGACACGTTCCTCACGCCAGTCGGCATCGGCGCGAGGTCCGATCTCGAGCTGAAGTATTGGCGGCGGCTCATGCTGCAGCGAGTGCCCTTCACGGGGGAGGCGCGGGCGGCCGTCGCGGTCGACGACCCCTTCGACTATGGCGTCGTCGCCGAGACGGTAGAGGCCTGGGCAGCCCGAACCATGCATGCCGAAGGCGCATATTTCGACAAGGACACGATGGCGGCGCGCTGGTATGCCGAGGAGTTCAAGCCAGTCGTCGAGATGATCGAGGAAGCAGGAGTCAGGGGCGACGACGAGCGCCCGGCCGAGGCCTACCTGAGGGTTGCCGGCGAGCGTTACCGCCTCATCCGCGAGCACGAGTGGAACGCCGAGGTCATGGACGCTGTGACAAAGAAGCACAAGAAAAAGCGCTGAAGCGGCCTTCCGCAAGTTGAGCGGCCTTCCGCAGGTTGAGCTTGTCGAAACCAGGGTGGTTTCGAGGCTTCGGCCGCGGGCGGCCTGCGCGCCTCAACCAGCGGTGGGTCTACAGGCCGACCGTGAGATTGTCTCCCGACGCGGGGTCGAACAGATGCATCTTGTCGGTGTCAATGAACAACATGGCGTCGTCGTCCTCTTTGACCGTGCTGGCCGCGTCCAAGGACACGACGAGCTGCGTGCGTAACGAGTCGCCATCGGCTTCACGGGCAAGCTCCCTGAGCTGGTCCCGTACCTTTGCCTCGGCCTCGTAGGGGACGTACGCGTACTGCTGGTCCCCCAGCCACTCCCGTACGTCGATGTGAGCCTTGAACGTCTGCGACTCGTCGACGGATCCGCTCTCGATGACCGAGACATCCTCGAAGTGCTCGGGCCGGATCCCGGCCATCAGGAGGCCCTTGCCGGCCGTCTTCTTGGCCTTGTCGTCAGGGATCCTGAACGTACCGAATGGCAGGGTGACCTCGTTGCCCTCGACCGTGGCGGGGAGGAAGTTCATCGGCGGCGAGCCGATGAATCCGGCGACGAAGAGGTTGACGGGCTGTTCGTAGAGCTCGCGAGGTGTTGCGAGCTGCTGCAGCACGCCACGCTTCATGACGGCGACCCGATCTCCGAGGGTCATGGCCTCGGTCTGGTCATGCGTCACGTAGACGGTCGTGATTCCGAGTCGCTTCTGCAGGCGGGCGATCTCGGTGCGCATCTGGCCGCGGAGCTTGGCGTCAAGGTTGGAAAGTGGCTCGTCGAACAAAAAGGCCTTTGCTTCCCGCACGATGGCCCGGCCCATGGCCACGCGCTGGCGTTGGCCTCCCGACAAGTTGGCGGGCCTGCGCTGCAGGTGCTCGTCGAGGTCAAGCGTCTTGCTGGCCTCGCGAACCTTCTCGTCGATCTCCTTCTCGCTCGCCTTGGCGAGGCGCAACGGGAACGCGATGTTCTCGTAGACCGTGAGATGCGGGTAGAGCGCGTAGTTCTGAAACACCATCGAGAGGTTGCGGTCGCGGGGTGCGAGGTCGTTGACGCGTTCGCCGCCTATCACCATGTCGCCCGAGGTGATGTCCTCCAGGCCGACGATCATACGTAGCAGCGTCGACTTGCCGCAGCCGGATGGCCCGACCAGGATCATGAACTCGCCGTCCGCGACGTCGATGCTGACGTCGTTGACCGCGGGGAAGCCGTCTCCATACTTCTTGACGATGTTCTTCATCTCGATGGCAGCCATAGGATCAACCCTTCACTGCGCCGGCGGTGAGGCCGGCGACAATCTTGCGCTGGAAAAACAGGACGAGGATGACGATCGGCACCGTGGCAATGACGGCACCCGCCGCCAGCAGGGATGCTGGTCGGTTGAACGGGTCAGCGCCGACGAAGAACGACAGTGCGGCAGGTATGGGTCGCGCGTTCTCTGTCGACGTCATGGAGATGCCGAAGACGACGTCGTTCCACGCGAAGAAGAATGTCAGGATGGCCGCGGTGAAACCGCCGGGGGCGGCCAACGGCACGATGACCTTCCGGAATGCCTGCCACGACGTTGCCCCATCGACCTGGGCT
>JAOPXA010000066.1 GCA_025965395.1 Nocardioidaceae bacterium
AGACCGAGTTGAACAAGGTCGGGATTGCAACCACGGACACGAGGTTCCCTGCCGACGGAGTCGACCTCTCTCCCGCCTTCCAGAAGGCGATGGACGGCAAACCGGACCTTATCTTCATGGAGGGGGCAGGCAATCAGGCGGCTCTGCTGCTGTCGGGACGCATCAAAGCAGGCGCTGAGAATGTGCCCACGCTTGCCGGTGGAACAGTGGCCACACAACCTTTGCTCACCCTCGCCAAGGGCACAAACCAACTCGACAATGTGAGCATCGTGATGCTTCCGGCTCAGCACTACATCCCTCCGGCCGATCGCTCGGAGGTTCTCAAAGAGTTCCTGAGCGTCGTCAAGAAGCAGGGTCCGCTCGTCTCACCGCTGAACACCTACGCCGCGGGTTGGGACATTGTGGCTTTGTGGGCCGACGCGGTCGCCACCATTGATGGCGAAGTCACGTCCGAGAAGATCAATGAGGCCATGAAGCACATTCCGGCATCCGCACCTCGGCTCATGTTCCAGAAGGTCTTCACCCCGACGAACAACTACGTGCAGCCGACCGAGGGCGACTTCGTCATCGGGATTCCGACGGCTGTCACCGACGGAATGTTCGAGTACAAGTGACGTCATCAAAAGGGCGAGATCCCTTGCACTCCGCTCACCGTAAGACCCACACCCTCAAGGAAGTGATCCTGTGACTCATACACAAGGCGAACCAGCAGCTACCGAGACGACCCACCACACCCATTTCGATGCCGTCATCGTCGGTGCAGGGATGGGAGGCATCTATGCTCTCCAGCACTTCCGCAAACTGGGCTTCTCGGTGCACGGGTTCGAGGCTGCTTCGGACGTCGGTGGAGTTTGGTATCACAACCGGTATCCGGGTGCCCGGGTCGACGTCGAGGCGAACTACTACTCGTACGTCTTCGATCCCGAGCTCTATAGCTCCTGGGAGTGGAAGGAACGTTATCCCGCACAGCCCGAGATTCTCGAATACCTCAAGGCTGCCGCGGACAAGCACGACGTCCGCCGGGAGATCGAGTTCAACACCAGGGTCATTGGAGCGCAGTGGGACCCCGAGGCCAATCAATACGCCATCACCACCGATACGGGCGGCTCCTACACTGCTCGCTACCTAGTGATGACGTCTGGGCAGCTCTCAAAACCCAAGAAGCCCACGTTCGAAGGCCTCGACTCCTTCAAGGGTGAGTGGGTGCAGACATCGGCATGGCCGGATCGACACATCGAGACCAAAGGCAAGCGGATTGCCGTCATTGGCACCGGCTCATCCGGAGTCCAGGCGATCCCCGTGCTCGCTGAAGTCGCCTCACATCTCTACGTATTTCAACGCACTCCGAACTACTCGGTTCCCGCGCACAACGGGCCGCTGGACTCCAAAAGGTATGGCGAACTCGCCGAGAACGTCCGTGCAATTTGGCCGGAGCTATTGCGCAGCCCCACCGGTGTTCCGCTCGACTTTCCTACCAAGGCCGCGAGCGAACTGACTCCCGAAGAACAGCAAGCACGTTTGGAGCACTCCTGGGCAGAGGGTGCCCACAACTTCAACCTTGTCTTTACTGACCAGGGCAGAAACAAGGAGACGAATGACATCGTCGTCGAATTCGTGCACAAGAAGATCCGCGAGGCCGTCGACGACCCGGCAGTGGCACAACTCCTCATGCCCACCGACTACCCCATCGGTTCGAGACGCCTGTGCGTCGACACCGACTACTACAAGACGTTCAATCGAAAGAACGTCGAACTGGTCAACATCAAGGGCAACGAGATCGACCACATCACTGAGCAGGGAATCGTCACAGCCGATGGCAACGAATACCAGGTGGATCTCATCGTCTTCGCCCTCGGCTTCAACGCCTTCACCGGCGCCCTCGACAACACCAACATTCGCAACGAAAAAGGCGAGCAACCCAGCGACATCTGGAACCGCGGGCCACGTACCTATCTCGGCCTTCAGACAGTCGGGTTCCCCAACCTCTTTGTCATCACTGGGCCGGGGAGCCCTTCCGTGCTCGCCAACATGATTGTCAGCAACGTCCAGCACATCAATTTCGCTGGCGAGCTCCTGACATACATGCGTGACCGCGGGTTCAACCGTGTCGAGCCAACTCTCGAGGCCCAAGACGCCTGGACAGAGCACGTGGCCGAGGTTTCGTCGAAGTTGTTACGACTCAACGTGGAGAACTACATGGTGCATGTGAACAGGGACGATGGTTCGCGCGTCTTCCAGCCGTACGTTGGAGGCATGCACACCTTCGTAGCGAAGTGCGACGAAGTCATCGCAAACGACTTTGAAGGATTCGATTTTCAACAAGTGGGAGGAACACAATGACGGAGCTTGGAATCGGCATTACAAATGTCGGGCCGGTGGGAATCAACAAACCTGGAGTGCTGCACCAGGCACAGTTGAGCGAGAGACTCGGGGCTGATTCGCTGCACCTCACCGATCACCTCTTGCTGGTCGAAAACACGAGGTCGCCTTACCCATTCACGCCGGATGGCAAGCTCGCTACGGCGCCGGAGCTGCCTCGCCTCGAGAGCCTTTCGACATGCGGGTGGATCCTCGCCGGCACAGAGACGATTCGGGTGGGGCCATCCGTACTTGCTCTTACGCAGCGAAACCCGCTCGAAGTCGCCAAAGTCGTTGCCACGCTAGACGTCCTGTCGGGCGGGCGAATGTTCCTGGGCATCGGCACAGGTTGGCTGGCCGAGGAACAGGAAGCGCTCGGGTATGACTTCGCGAACCGCAACGAACGCTTCGAGGACTGGATCGCGGTCCTGCGATATGCCTGGTCAGGTGACACGTCCGGGCTCGTCGGTGAGCACTACTCCGTCCCGGAAGGGATCTACGCTCGTCCGACACCTTACGAAGGCCGGACGATCCCTCTGTGGACTGGGGGGATGACGCCGAAGGCGCGACGCCAGTCGATTGCCATCGCGAACGGATGGATCGCGGTCCATCGCGTCGATGACGATCTCGAGAAGATCACCACACTGACCCGTGCCGTGATCGACGGACTCGCCGATGCATCGCGAGCCCGCGCAGAATTCCAGACGGTTGTCAGGGTGGTGGATGCCAATCCTCAGAACCGGCACAAGCAGGTCCAGCTCTGTCGTGAGCTCGCCGACATCGGCTTCGACGAGATCGTCATCGACGTGGCGTGGGCGGAGCTCGACGGTGTCGAGAAACTCATTTCCGACTGCCGCGAAGCCTTGAGCTGACGACAGCTCGTACGAAAGCGGCAAGGCCCCGATTTTGGCTGATATTCCAGTCGGAGTCGGGGTCTCGGGAATCACCCTGCGGGGTGCTCGCCCGTCGATCGCGAGTGATCCGTTCACCGTGGAAGAAGGACGCCACGAGATCGTTGCTCCACACCCCCGCGGGTAGCTGGGTGGTGACCAGCACCGCGATCAGCGTGCCGACGGTCATGACAACCATGGAAACCGCGATAGCCGGGTAGCGGTGCTGTACGCCCATGCATGCGATTAGCGCGATCGGGGCGTTGACGATCATCAGCGCGAAGGGCGATCAACTCGCCTGCGGTCGATACGAACACGACGCACAGGCTGATCGAACCGAACACGCCAAGACCGATCAGCTGCACGCGTCGGCGTCCAGATCGGTCGGCGATCGATCCAGCCGTAAGCAGCAGCCCGCCGAATGTGAGGGCGACCGCTGTCATAGCACTGTCTGCTCACCGACTGGTTGCAAGCGGGCTGGCCACGACGTGCACGACTGCGGTGACCTTACCTGCAACAGATGCGGTGACCTCGGCGATCCCGAGTGAGCGTCCTCGATGTTTGGTGACCGCGCGATACTCCACCGAGTCTCCAACGAGCACCCCGCGGGTGTATCCGATGCGTAAGGACGCGGTCACCAACGGTGGCATTCCCTCGACGGCCAGAGCCGCGGTCGCCGCGACATCCGCAGCCGCAATGGTGATCCCACCCTGCATGGTGTGCTCGACGTTTGCGTGCAGGTCGCCACAGATGAGTCCTAGCACCAAGTCCGTGCCGTCCACGCGTGTCGATGCATTGAGCATGTCCCCCAGGTCACCCTCGGGAATGCCAGGAATTGGCGGAGGTTGCTTCATCTTTCCGGAGGTCGCCAACGGAATCCAGCGACCGCGTTGCGTGGCCACGGCGACGAGTGCGTTGTGCTGGTCGAAGATCTTCGCGGTGGCAAAGCCGCCAACAGAATCGCTCTGGACGACTCGTGCCTCCATACGTACGGAGCTGGCCTCGAGCAATCCGGAAAAGGCATCGATAGAAATCTCGGTGCTCACCATCCAGGTGGCTGGGCGCCGCACCGTCGCAAGGGCGTAACCAGTGACGTCGTCCGCCATCACCCCGAGTGCGCCGACACCAATCGGGTGCCCTTCGAAGCTCGACCAGTCTCCACGGTCCATCTCGCCCCGAGCAGTACCTTCGCCGACACGGACGTCGTGCACCCGGAACAGGTTGTCCGGCCCGCTGCGGACGATGGGTGGAAGAACTGACGGATCGTTCAGAGCGAATGGGTCGTTCGCGTCGTCGTGCTTC
>JAOPXA010000172.1 GCA_025965395.1 Nocardioidaceae bacterium
TCGAGGCAGGCGCCGGATCAGGCGGTCTCACCTGCTTTCTCCTGCGCGCTGTCGGGACCGAAGGGTCCCTCACTTCGTATGAGATCCGCGAAGACTTCTTTGACGTGGCCGCCAAGAACGTCGAGCAGCACTTCGGCGCCCCTCACCCTGCCTGGAACCTCAAGCTCGGTGACGTGCGCGAGGAGATCAGCGAGACAGACATCGACCGGCTCATCCTCGACATGGTCGATCCCTGGACGTGCATCCCCTTGGCATCCGAGCGCCTGATCCCTGGCGGGATCGTCTGTGCCTACGTCGCTACGACCACCCAGCTCTCGCGTTTCGTAGAAACGCTCCGTGCTCACGGCGGGTTCACCGAGCCGTCCGCTTGGGAGACGATGGTACGCACCTGGCATCTCGAGGGCCTCGCTGTGCGTCCCGATCACAAGATGATCGGCCACACCGCCTTTTTGGTGACCGCCCGACGCATGGCTCCGGGGGAGACAACCCTCGCGAAGTCGCGACGCCCCGCACCGGGCGCCTACGGGCCCGACTATCTGGGGCCGCGACCCGCGGGAGCCGTCGAAGTCGACTGACTTTGTTTCCGTTGGGTGAAGAGTGATGGACGCTGCACGCGAATTCACCAGATGCCAGGTAGGGTCACTTTCAGAGAGATTGCCACATGGCCTTGGAGGTGCTCCATGACAGAAGCCGATCACACTGCTGCGCGCGCTGCGGAGACGGAGCTCGCTTATATGCGAGCAGAAGTCGAACACCTGCGCCGTCGTCTTGCCCTCGAAGGCGATCGCGCCTTTGACAGCAGGGTCGCTGACCTGGAATCGCGCCTCGCAGCCACGAGCTCACAAAACGAACGGCTCGGCAACACGCTGCGCGAGGCACGGGACCAGATCATCACCCTCAAGGAAGAAGTCGATCGGCTCGCCCAGCCGCCGACCGGTTTCGGCACCTTCCTCAAGATCAACGACGACGAGTCGGTCGACGTTTTCACTGGCGGCCGCAAGCTGCGGGTCAATGTGAGCCCGGCCGTCGATCGCGACGCCCTTCGCAGGGGCCAGGAAGTCATCCTCAACGAGGCGATGAACGTCGTGATGGCGCTCGATTTCGAAAAGACCGGCGAGGTCGTCTCCCTCAAGGAGTTCCTCGACGACGGCGAACGCGTTCTCGTGGTCGGCAATGCAGACGAGGAGCGCGTCGTGCGTCTGGCTGAGCCCCTCGTCGGGATGAAGTTGCGGCACGGAGACTCGCTCTTGCTCGACTCACGTTCGGGCTATGTCTACGAACGCGTGCCGAAGAGCGAGGTCGAAGAACTCGTCCTCGAAGAAGTGCCCGACATGGACTACGACAGCATTGGCGGGTTGCGCGCTCAGATCGAGTCGATCCGCGACGCCGTCGAGCTGCCCTACCTGCATCCCGAAGTGTTTATCGAGCATGAGCTCAAGCCGCCCAAGGGTGTGCTGCTCTACGGGCCGCCCGGGTGTGGCAAGACACTTATTGCCAAGGCCGTTGCCAGTTCGCTCGCTGCGAAAGTCGCGGCCAAGACGGGGGAGGAGGGACGCAGCTTCTTTCTCAACATCAAGGGTCCCGAGCTCCTCAACAAGTATGTCGGCGAGACGGAGCGTCACATCCGTCTCGTGTTCCAGCGTGCGCGTGAGAAGGCGAGTGAGGGCACACCGGTCATCGTGTTCTTCGACGAGATGGACTCGTTGTTCCGCATCCGTGGATCCGGAGTCTCCTCCGATGTCGAGAACACCATCGTTCCTCAGTTACTCAGCGAGATCGACGGCGTCGAAGGCCTCGAAAACGTCCTGGTGATCGGCGCGACCAACCGCCCTGACATGATCGATCCGGCGATCTTGCGACCGGGACGCCTCGACGTCAAGATCAAGATCGAGCGGCCCGACGCTGAATCCGCTCGAGATATCTTCAGCAAGTACCTCACGGTCAACTTGCCGCTCCATGAGGACGACCTTGCCGAGTTCGGTGGCGACCGTGTGGCCACGGTGGCTGGCATGATCCAGCGCACGGTGGAGCGGGTCTACGCGGAGTCCGAGGAGAACCAGTTCCTTGAGGTCACCTACGCCAACGGCGACAAAGAAGTCTTGTACTTCAAGGACTTCAACTCCGGCGCCATGATCCAGAACATCGTCGACCGCGCCAAGAAGACCGCCATCAAGGATCTTCTCGAAACCGGTCAGCGCGGGCTCCGCATCCAGCACATGCTGCAGGCCTGCCTTGACGAGTTCAAGGAGAACGAAGACTTGCCCAACACGACGAACCCGGACGACTGGGCTCAGATTGCGGGCAAGAAGGGTGAGCGGATCGTGTTCATCCGCACGCTCATCTCGGGCAAGCAGGGCTCGGAGCCGGGTCGTTCGATCGACAACGTCGCTAATACAGGGCAGTACCTCTGAGCGACCTCGAGATCAAGGCAAGCCGGCTCGACCACGCCGACGCGCTCGTGCTGATCGACGAGGTCCAAGCAGAGTATGCGCTCCTTTACGGCGGCGTGGGGGACATCGCTCCGATCGATCCAGAGCAGTTCGTTCTGCCCGAAGGGGCGTTCGCGTTGTTCTACTGCGCTGGCGCTCCAGTGGCGATGGGTGGGTGGCGAGCCCACGGTGACGGCGTTGCCGAGATCAAGCGCATGTATGTGCGTCCACCGTGGCGAGGGCGTGGCTTTTCCGACGTCGTGCTTCCCTGGATCGAGCAGAGCGCCGCAGATGCGGGCCGTCATCAGATCATTCTCGAGACCGGCGAACCCCAGCCAGCGGCCATTGCGCTTTATCGCAAGTCTGGCTACACCGACATCCCCGCGTTCGGTTTCTACGCGGGAGAGCCTCAGAGCGTCCATCTCGGCAAGGCACTCTTGTGACCGTCGGCACCCCGCAGAAGCGTAGGGTCAAGCCATGAGCGTTCGTCGTGTGATGGGCACCGAGGTCGAGTACGGCATCTCCGTGGTCGGCAACTCGGGGGCTAACCCCATGGTTGCGTCGACCCATGTCGTCAACGCCTATGCCGCGGCCCACGGCCTCACCCGCCGTGCGCGGTGGGACTACGAGGAAGAAAGCCCGCTGCGTGATGCGCGGGGCTTCGACATGACGCGAGACCAGGCCGATGCCTCCCAGCTGACGGACGAAGATCTTGGCCTCGCCAACATCATCTTGACCAACGGCGCGCGCCTCTATGTCGACCACGCGCACCCGGAGTATTCAAGCCCCGAAGTCACCAACCCACGTGACGCCGTGCTGTGGGAAAAGGCGGGCGAATACGTCATGCGGCGTGGTGCCGAGCTCGCAGCGCATCTTC
>JAOPXA010000182.1 GCA_025965395.1 Nocardioidaceae bacterium
GACCTGCCCTACCACGTCGTTGGCTCCGACCTGTCGGGCGTGGTGCTGGCGACCGGCCTCGGGGTGCACTCCTGGTGCCCAGGGGATGAGGTGGTCGCGCACTGCCTCTCGGTGGAGATGGAGAGCCCGGACGGCCACAACGACACGATGATGGACCCCGAACAGCGCAACTGGGGCTTCGAGACCAACTTCGGCGGTATCGCCGAGCTCGCCATCGTCAAGGCCAACCAGCTCATGCCCAAGCCGGCCCACCTGAGCTGGGAAGAAGCCGCGAGTCCCGGTCTCGTCAACTCGACGGCATACCGTCAGCTGGTGTCAACCAACGGCGCCAACATGAAACAGGGCGACACCGTCCTGATCTGGGGCGCCTCAGGTGGCCTCGGGTCCTACGCGACGCAGTTCGCCCTCAACGGCGGCGCTACCCCCGTGTGCGTCGTCTCGTCGCCGGAGAAGGCCGAGATCGTTAAGAAGATGGGCGCTGAGCTTGTCATCGATCGCTCCGCCGAGGGCTACAAGTTCTGGAAGGACGAGCACAACCAGGATCCCAAGGAGTGGTTGCGCTTCGGCAAGAAGATCCGCGAGCTCACCGGCGGAGACGACCCCGACATCGTGTTCGAGCACCCGGGACGCGAGACGTTCGGCGCGAGCGTGTTCGTCACGCGCAAGGGCGGCACCATCGTCACGTGCGCATCGACCTCGGGCTACATGCACCAGTACGACAACCGCTACCTGTGGATGAATCTCAAGAAGATCGTCAGCTCGCACTTCGCCAACTACCGCGAGTCGTGGGAAGCCAACAAGTTGGTCGACAAGGGTCTCATCCACCCGACGGTCTCGAAGGTCTACAAGCTCGAGGACACGGGTCAGGCCGCGCTCGACGTGCACCACAACTTGCACCAGGGCAAGGTCGGCGTCCTCACGCTGGCCCCTGAAGAAGGCCTCGGCGTGCGCGACGGCGAAAAGCGTGCCAAGCACCTCGAAGGAATCAACCGGTTTCGCGGAATCTGAGCCCTGATTGGGTGATTCGGACGCACATTTTCAGCCTGTAGGGTAGAACTCGATCACGTACGGCACGCCATCGTAGCGACGAGGAATCCCATGTCTGACAAGTCAGGTCTGTCCATCTTCGAATCACCCGATCAGTCCGGATCTCCGTCGTTTCCGATGTCTCGACGCGGTGGCTACGACACCGACGCGGTCGATACCTTCCTGCGTTCTCGCGCTGAGGACTTCGCCCGCACTACTGCGGAGGCCGAGGCTGCCCGATCGCGCGCCGAGTCCAAGGCAGCCGCGTTGGACGAGCGAGTGAAGAGCCTTGAGGCCGACCTGGCAGCCCTGCGCGAAAAGATGGCGGTGGCCGAGAACCCGACCTATGCGGGTCTCGGCGGCCATGCCGCACAGCTGCTCGGTCTCGCGGAGCAAGAGGCCGACGACGTCCTGGCCCGCGCCAAGCGCGAGGCAGACTCCATCGTGAGCGAGGCCCAGGCCGAGGCCACCATGATCCGTGCCAATGTCGCCAAAGAGGCCGACAGCATGCGTACGACAGCGGTCGAGGCGCTCGAGGCCAAGCGCAAGCAGTTGCTAGAAGACGCCGAGGTCCAGCGCACCCAGGCCGAGCAAGCCGCGGAGTCACTGGTCGGACAGGCCCAGCGTGAAGCCGACCAGCTCAAGTTGTCAGCCGAGCACGAATCCAACGCTCTGCTCAGCGGTGCATCTCGCGAGGTCGACCAGGCCCGTGCGGCCGCCGATCGTGAGGTCAGCGAGGCTCGTCGTGTGCTCGCGGTCGAGAAGGAGCGCCTGGCTCGCGAGGCCGCCGACGCCCACAAGGTTGCTATGGACTCCACCGCCAAACTGGTGTCCGACGCCGACGCCCGCGCGGTCGCAGCCGAGGAGCGTGCCCGCGTCACCATCGCCCAAGCGCAGAAGGCTCGTGACGCCGCCAAAGTCGAAGCGGAGTCAGTGCTCGGCTCGGCCACCAAAGAAGCAGATCGCCTCGTCGCCAGCGCCAAGACCGACGCCGAGCACATCCGCGCCAGCGCGACAACAGAAGTCGAGCGCCAAACACGTCAGCTCCGCAGTGAGGTCGAGGAGCTTCAGCGCAGGCGTGACGGGATCATGAAGCAGATGGGCCAGTTGAGGGACATCGTGGCGACATTCGCACCGGGTGAAGCCGCTGAGATCGTCAAGGAGGCTGCCGAAGCGGCTGACTCCCCCGCGCCGGCCAAGAAATCCACGCCGTCGAAGGACAGCTAGTCTCGCGAGACGTCGCCGAATGCCGCGACCGTACGGTTGGCGTAGGCCGAGGAGTCCGCGGTCTCCATAGGGCCGTCCCAGGTCTGCGGAAGCGGTAGCTGCACCGAAGGTGCAAGGCGCGCGGTGATCTCGTCGAGCACGCGCTCGGAGTAGCCCACCCAGAGGTGCTTGGCGCCGTCGACGGCCACCACCTCAGCCTGCGGCACGGCCGCGAAGCGCTCCCGAGCCTCCGCGGGCTGCAGATAGTCATCTAGCTCAGGGACAAGTGCGACAAGCGGCGTGCCTGCCTCGGCCCAGCGAGCGAGGTCCTCAGGTGGGGAGTAGCGCAGCGGCGGCGAGAGCAAGATCGCGCCGGAGATGGCCGGGTCGAGGCCATGCATGACGACCAGATCGGTGCCGAACGACCACCCAACGAGCCAGATGTTGGGCAAGTCCTCGAACTCGGCAAACTCGATCGCTGCAGCGACGTCAAAGCGTTCGCCCACCCCGTGATCGAAGGAGCCTTCACTCGTACCTTGGACGCTCGAGGTGCCGCGCGTGTTGAAGCGAAGCACGGCGATGTCAGCGAGGCTCGGCAGCCGATAGGCGGCCTTGCGGAAGAGGTGGCTGTCCATCATCCCGCCGTGGGTCGGCAACGGATGCAGACAGATCATCGTGGCGACCGGCGGGTTCTGGGGCGGGAGCGCAAGCTCACCCACCAGGGTGAGACCGTCGGCCGTCTCAAGCGCTATGGCCCGGCGCCGAGCTGGAAGTACGGAATTGCCGCGCAGCTTCTCGGTCATGCTCTCAGTGCTTCCTGCGCCAGCAGTGCGTATGCCAGTGGCGTCGCTCGTCGAGTGCCGAATCGCTCAGGAGCGCCTTCTGCACGGGCCAGATAACCATGTGAGGGGTTGCGGGCCGGATCAGCTGCTCGCATCCCGGGCACCGGTAGTCCTTGGTTGAGGCCGAACCGGTCACCAAACGGACATGCCACTCGCCATCGCTCTTGACCTCGATGGACGAGTTGTCGACGACGCCAAGCGGTCCGCGTGCCCTCTTGGGTGACACGCGGCGCTTGGACATGCCTCCATCTTAGGCGGAGTAGTCGTGGAATCCCTTGCCGGTCTTGCGACCGAGCGCGCCTTCGGCGACGAGCTTCTGCAACGTCGGGGCGGGCTCCCAACCGGCATGACCGAACGTGGCAACGAGGCTCTCCTCGATAGCCAACGACACGTCGTTGCCGACAACGTCGAGTAGCTCGAAAGGACCCATCGGGAGCTTGGTCTCCTTCATGGCCGTGTCGATCTCGGTCATGGTGCCCAGACCGTCTTCGAACAGCTTGATCGCGTCGTTGAGGTACGGGAAGAGCAACGCGTTGACGATGAAACCCGCGCGGTCACCACAGGACACCGGGTGCTTGCCCGTCTTGAAGCACAGTGCCTTGGTGGTCTCGGCGACCTCGGCCTTGGTCTCGGGCGCCGAGACGACCTCGACAAGCTTCATGACCGGGGCGGGGTTGAAGAAGTGCATACCGACAACATCACCTGGGCGCGATGTCGCAGCGGCACATGCGGCAACTGAGAGCGAGGATGTCGTGGTCGCCAGGATTGCGCCGGGCTTGCAGATCCGGTCGAGGTCGGCGAACAGCTCGAGCTTGATGTCGAGGTCTTCCGCGATCGCCTCGACCACGATGTCGACGTCGGAAAGAGCCTCCCGCGAGGTGGCTCCATGCAGGCGGGCAAGGACCGCGTCCTTGCCGGCCTCGCCGAGCTTGCCACGCGCGATGGCCTTGTCGAGCGACTTGGTGATGCTCGTGACGACTCCGGCAACCTTGTCGTCACCGCGCCCCACGAACGTCACGTCATACCCCGCCTTGGCGAAGACCTCGACGATGCCCGAAGCCATCGTGCCAGTGCCGACGACGCCGACGGAGTTGATCTCGTGGCGAAGCTCGGGAGCCGGGTCCTCGACTGCACCGTCGGCCTCGCTGGGATCACGCAGGAACGAGACCGGCTGATGAAGCTCATCGCCAGTCTGCGCGTACATCTCGTCGAGCCCAGCGGCGACGACCGCGGCGCCCACGGAGTCGATCAACGCGAGGGGTCCGATGGGGTATCCACAGCCGAAACGCATAGCCGCATCGATGTCGGCGCGAGTCGCATAACCACTCTCGAACATCGTTGCCGCATGATTGAGGTATGGGAACAGCAAGGTCTTGGCAATCCGAGCACCTTGGTCCGTCGCGGCCAAGCGATCGATTGTCTCCTGCATTGCGTGCTCCTTTTTGTATACGTTTTGATACACACTATCGGTAAAGACCTGCCATATGAAACGAGATCGCATGAAAAAGCTAGTGATAGCTGCCTTCGGAGTCCTGCTTAGCGCGCTTGTTTTATCGGGGTGCAATAACGACAGTCAAAGTGTTTCCGATGATCCAACCACGGAAGTCACTACGGCACCTACAACTCCGGCAAGTTCGGAGCCCACTGCGGGCGAGATCACAGCCGAGACGATCGTTGGAGACTGGGAGGCTCCCGATGTCGAGTGGGTCATGCACTTTAAGAGCGACGGCACCTTCGTCGAGGATTTCGAGGGCGTGACCGACTTCCGTACCGGCAACTTCAAGGTCGACGGATCCACTGTGACGCTTGAGGGCGGCGACGGCGAAAACGATTCAGGGAAGATCGAGGGCGAGACACTCATCTTCACGCTTGGGACCTTGAAGAGGCAGTAGATGCGATTGGTCATTGCCCGTTGCCAGGTCGACTACGCCGGGCGGCTCGCGGCTCATCTTCCGATGGCGACGCGTCTCCTCATGGTCAAGGCGGATGGCTCTGTCCTCGTCCACGCTGACGGCGGCTCCTACAAACCGCTCAACTGGATGAGTCATCCGTGCAAGCTCATCGAGGGCTTCAATGACGAGGACCAAGTCGAGTGGATCGTTGCGGCGCACAAGACTGAAGACACATTGCGCATCACGATCGAGGAGATATTCCAAGACACCGCACACGACCTCGGCGTCGACCCGGGCCTGCGCAAGGACGGGGTGGAGAAGCACCTGCAAGAACTCTTGGCCGAACACACCACGGCCCTGGGGGCCGGTATGAGTCTCGTCCGGCGGGAGTTCATGACCGCTATCGGGCCTGTCGACCTGCTCTGCAAGGACGCCGACGGCGGCTCTGTGGCGGTCGAGATCAAGCGCCGCGGCGATATCGATGGCGTCGAGCAGCTCACCCGCTACCTCGAGCTGATGAACCGCGATCCTGCGTTGCGGCCGGTCCGCGGCATCTTTGCCGCACAGGAGATCAAGCCACAGGCACGCACGCTCGCTGTCGATCGAGGGATCTTTTGCGTCCTCGTCGACTATGACGCTCTGCGCGGCATCGACGATCCGTCACTGCGGTTGTTCTGAACCAAAGCCGATCGCCCCACCTTGCCGGTTCTGAAAGGCTAAGGTCGTTGCATGTCTGAGGGAGACGTACCGCGGGGTCATCGGCGCGAAGACGCCAAGAAATCACCCGTCGAGGTGATACTTCGGGTTTTGGATCGCTACGCGGACACGCTTCTCGGAGAAATCGCCATGGAGCTCGCGCTGTGGGGTTCGGTGTTCGGGGGCGCCCTCGTGATCGTCCTCGGGACGCGTGCGGCATTTGACACGTATCCGCAGGCCACCTTGACTGTACTTCTCGGTTGTTCGCTGCTACTCGTCTTCGGCATTGTTGTACTGGCTCGATCGGCGCTCGCGCGGTCTTGGAGCCTCGGACGTACGCTCACCGCTGGCTTCTTGGTTGTCGTGCCTGCGTTGGGCTGGCTCGCGCTCGTGGCTCCCAAGCTCGTTGATTTCGCTCTCGACATCTGATGTCGGCGGAAAGCGGCCGTTAGGTGTTCGATGGAAGGTTCGGTACGAAGAAGGCGTCGCCGAGCGCATCCCAACGGGCGATCTCGCACCCGTTGGTGCGCGAGAACGATGCATCGATCTCCTTGCCGTCGAGTGTGCCTGTAACCTTGGCGACTTGAGGTCCACCGAAGATCGCCGTGCACATACGGTCGGCGGGCACAGCTTCAAAGACCGATGCTTCGGTCTTGATGAGCGCGGCACACGCCGCGGCCGGATCGGGGTGACTCCCCGTTGGCGGGTCACACGTCAACGTCCGCGAGACGCCGTCCGTCACGATTGTCAGTGACGTTGCCGCCGGATCAGGACCTCCGGGCTTCAAGCCGCCGTCGTCCTCCGAGCCACCGACCACGCATCCGCCGAGGAGCAGCGCGAAGCCGATGACAAGGCTAGCCGCCCGCAATGGCCGGCGCTGTCGGGTCGGCACCTTCGCCACTGTCTTCACGTGCCACCCAGTCCTCGATGCGCTCGTAGTCATCCTTGGATCGTGTCACAACTGCCAGCAGGTCACTCATCTTGGCGACCTCTTCGACCTGTTCCTTGATGAACCACTACATGAACTGGTCGGAGGCGAAATCGACCTCCTCGCGAGCGATACGCGTCAGTTCATTGATCTGCGCCGTGACGCGCTTCTCTTGCGCCAGGGCGGCAGCGACAGGCTCGATGACGTCCTGGAAGTCATACTTGGGCGCATCGAGTGCAGGAATGCGAACCTGCTCATCAGCGTCGAGCAAGTACTTGACCATCTTCATGGCGTGGTTGCGCTCTTCCTGAGCCTGTTGATAGAACAACGCGGCCATCTGAGGCATGACAAGCAAGTCATAGTACGTCGCGATCGCCACATACTGCTGATGTGCATTGAACTCGTTGCCCAACTGCTCGTTCAGCTTAGAAACAAATGCTGGCGCTGCCATGGTTCTCCTTCGTCTGAGATCAGGTGAGGAATGCCTTGCCTTGGTTTGGTACGGTGATACTCGTGTCGCCCAAGCCCAAGAAGAAGTGTTGCACTTCGAAACCTCGATGCGATCGTTGCCCGATTCGCATGCTGGCCGATGGCACACTGCCCAAGGGCTACACCGTCAAGAAGCGGAAACTCGTCAAGACCAAAAAGAAAGCCAAGACCTCTGTCTGAGTTGCCGCACTCTTCCTCGTAACTCGTCCGAGGCTAAAGCAATAACTTGAATGATTCCAG
>JAOPXA010000191.1 GCA_025965395.1 Nocardioidaceae bacterium
GCCCGCGATCGCGCGAACCTACGCTTCGAGCATGAGAATCCGCATCAATCTTGCCTCCGCCCCCTCCGCTGAGAGTGACGTTTTGGTCGCGACTCGCCGGGGTCCGACAGCCAAAACGTCACTCTCAGCGGAGGACGTGGATAAGTAGTTTGATTTTCAACTAAATGGGCGTATGATGAGGGTATGCAAATCGGACTCTTCAGCGTGGGCGACGTGACCGTCGATCCCACCAACGGCACCGCACCCACCGAGCACGAGCGCATCAAGGCGATGGTGACCATCGCCAAGAAGGCCGAAGAGGTCGGACTCGACGTCTTCGCGACTGGCGAGCACCACAACCCGCCGTTCGTACCCTCCTCGCCCACCACGATGTTGGGCTTCATCGCCGCGCAGACCGAGCGGATCATCCTCTCCACGTCCACGACGCTGATCACGACCAACGATCCGGTCAAGATCGCCGAGGACTACGCAATGCTGCAGCACCTCGCCGACGGTCGCGTCGACCTCATCATGGGCCGCGGCAACACGGCGCCGGTCTACCCGTGGTTTGGCAAGGACATCAGCGAGGGCATCCCGCTTGCGCTCGAGAACTACCAGCTCCTGCGCCGCCTCTGGGATGAAGACGTCGTCGACTGGGAAGGCAAGTTCCGTACGCCGCTGCGTGGATTCACCGCTACGCCGCGTCCGCTCGACGGCGTGGCGCCGTTCGTCTGGCACGGCTCGATCCGCAGCCCGGAGATCGCGGAGATCGCCGCGTACTTCGGTGACGGATTCTTCGCCAACAACATCTTCTGGCCGAAGGAGCACTACATCCAGCTGATCAATCTCTACCGCGAGCGCTACGCCCACTACGGCCACGGCACTCCGGAACAAGCGATCGTCGGCCTTGGTGGTCAGGCGTTCATGGCCAAGAACTCCCAGGACGCGGTGCGGCAGTTCCGCCCGTACTTCGACAACGCGCCAGTGTATGGCCACGGGCCCTCGCTCGAGGACTTCACCGACCAGACTCCGTTAACGGTCGGCAGCCCCCAGGAGGTCATCGAGAAGACCTTGGCATTCGCGGACTTCTTCGGCGACTACCAACGCCAGTTGTTCCTCATGGACCACGCCGGTCTGCCGCTCAAGACGGTGCTGGAGCAGCTCGACCTGCTCGGCGAGGAAGTCGTGCCGACGCTCCGCAAGGAGTTCGAGGCTCGGCGACCGGCAGGCGTACCACTCGCCCCGACGCACGAGTCCCGCAAGGCCGAGCGCCTGAGCCTCGTCTAACCCAGCCAGCCCAACCCCCTCACCTCCGAGGGGCAGTACGTCCTGGGGGCGGTAGGTAGGCTCGACGCCATGATCTTCATCGTCGTCAAGTTCCTTGTCCTGCCCGAATGGACTGACCGCTGGCTCGAGCTGGCCCGCCCCCTCACGGAGGGCACACGCGCCGAGCCAGGCAACCTGTGGTTCGACTGGTCGCGCAGCATCGACAACCCGAATGAGTTCGTGCTCGTCGAGGCCTTCCGCGACGGCGACGCAGGTGCCGCCCACGTCAACAGCGAGCACTTCAAGACGGCGGCCGCCACCCTCCCGCAGGCGCTGGCCGCAACGCCCAAGATCGTCAGTACGGGTGTGAAGCAGTCGGACTGGAATGACATGGGCGAGATGACCGTGGCGTGAGTTTCGAAGCGGCCCATCCGGGTAATCTCTCAGTCATGCAGATCGAGCCGGACACCAAGGACTGGACCTGGGTCCTCAGCCGTCCCTGCCCCGAATGCGGTTTCAACGCGGCGGTCATCAAGCCGCAAGAGATCGGCAACCGCGTGCGCCGCGACCTCGACCGTTGGGTCGGCGTGCTCGATCGATCCGATCCTCAGCAACGCCCGGACGCCCTGCGCTGGTCACCCGCGGAGTATGCGTGCCACGTCCGCGACGTGTTCGACATCTTCACCGAGCGCTTGGCGCTGGTCCTCGACAACGACGACCCGCTCTTCCCCAATTGGGACCAAGACGCCACCGCGGTCGAGCAGGCATACGCCTCGCAAGATCCGACGATCGTCGCCGCTGAACTCGTACGTGCGGGAGAGCGCGCCGCCCAAGCATTCGACGACGTGCCCGACGACGCCTGGGATCGGCACTGTCGTCGCAGCGACGGGTCGCGCTTCACCACCGCATCCCTCGGCAGCTACTTCCTGCATGACGTCGTGCACCATCTGTACGACGTACGCGGCTAGGTCCGCTATCACCGGTTTCGACGCCATTGTGCTCGCGGGCGGGCGCGGCGCACGCATGGGTGGCGTCGACAAGTCCGCGCTGACCCGCGATGGCGTGTCCCTGTTGGCCCGCACCTGTCACGCTCTCGATGCCGCCACGTCGATCGTGGTGGTGGGTCATTCGACGGCAAGCGACGTGCTCACGCGGGTGCGATATGCGCTCGAGGACCCACCGTTCGGCGGCCCAGCGGCCGGCATCGGTGCGGGACTCCATGCGCTCGAAGAGTCAGCTGAGCCGCTCGTCGTCGTCGTCGCGTGCGACCTTCCGTACGTCGATCGCGCGTTGCCGCGAGTGCTTGCGACCCCGATCCCAGCTACGT
>JAOPXA010000197.1 GCA_025965395.1 Nocardioidaceae bacterium
AGCATGCCCATCTCTACGCCACCGAGTTCGGCGATCGCACGCACGTCGTCATCACGCTGCGTGGTCTCGGCGCGATGCTTCCCTCGATCTGGCAGCAGTTCATCAAGTCGGGCATGCGCGCAGACTTCGACTGGTGGCTCACGCACGTGCTGGACGACCCGCCACGCACCGAGATGACGCCCTCGTACTACCTGCGCAACGATCAGGCGGGTGTCGTACGTCGCTGGGCGTCCGAGGTCGGCGCCGACAACGTGACCGTGGTGATCCTCGACAAGAACCGGCCCAACCTGCTGTTCGACGCCTTCGAAGGCATGCTGGGCCTCCCGCAGGGGCTGCTCCGCAACGTCGAGACACGCGAGTTCCGTCAGAACCGCAGTCTCTCGGCCGAGGAAGCGTTCCTCGTCATGGAGTTCAACAGGCGGGCTCACGAGGCGGGTATGTCGTGGCTCGAGTATCAGCGCCTGCTGCGCCGCGGATCCGTCCAACGCATCCTGGAGCTCAGCAACGCCGCCGAGAGCGGCACGAAGCTGATCCTGCCGGAGTGGGCGGCTGAGCGAGCACGCGAGCTGGGACGTTCGTATGCGGCGTCGATCGCCGACTCGGGTGTGCGGGTGATCGGTGACCTCGCCGAGCTGTCGGCCGAAGTGCCGACGCGCGGCGATGAGTTCCTGCGCGTGCCGATGATCCCGGCTGACACGGCGGCGGAGGCCCTCGCAGGCATGGCGTCAGCTGCCCTGTGGCGTGGAAGCAATTTTCGTGAAGCCAAGGTTCCGCTCTCCGAGGTGGAGAAGACGGTCGCGCGTCAGAGTGAGCGCCTCGACAGCGCGGACCCTGGCGTCCGCCGCACGGCGGTGGCCCGCCAAGCCAAGGACATCTCCACGGCAGATCTCGCCCGACTCTTGCTGTCGAGGCTCAAGCGAAAAGTCGGCCTGAAGTGACGGCACCAGCCACGCTCAAGGTAGACATCTGGTCCGATATCGCCTGCCCCTGGTGCTTCATTGGCAAGCGCAAGTTTGAGACCGCCGTACGCGCGTTCAGTGACGACGAGCGAGGAGTAGAGGTCGAGTTTCACAGCTACGAGCTGTCGCCGGACACTCCGGTTGACTTCGACGGAACCGAGATCGACTTCCTCGTCAAGCACAAGCTCATGGCGGCGGCTCAGGTTGAGCAGATGCTCGGGCAGGTCTCCGCGATCGCTTCAAGCGTGGGTCTCGCGTACGACTTCGACGCCCTCCAGCACACCAACACCGTCAAGGCCCATGAGCTGACCCACTTCGCCAAGTCGCGCGGCCATCAAGCGGCGATGGTGGAGCGTTTGATGCATGCTTACTTCGAGCAAGGCTTGCATGTCGGCCGCATTCCCGATCTCGCCGATCTCGCTGAAGACGTGGGTCTGGACCGCGCTGATGCCGTGCGCGCCCTGGAGTCTGGCGAGTTCGCCCAGGCGGTCAAGGACGATCAGGCGCAGGCTCGGGCCTACGGCATCAGCGGTGTGCCGTTCTTCGTGATCGACGGCACGTTTGGCGTCTCCGGTGCGCAGAATCCCGAGATGTTCGAGGCGGCGCTGAACCAAGCCTGGGACGAACGCGCTCAGTCCCGGTAACAATCTGTGCGTTGCGCTTGTCAGATGCGACCTACGTCGATAACTTATGCACACATTCGATTGGGCGACGGGATTCGGCAATGCGCGAGGAGTTGCTGGACGCAGCGTCCGACCTGGCCATCGAGCTTGGCTGGAATCACGTCACGATGAGCAAGGTTGCAGCAGCCGGCGGGGTCAGTCGCCAGACCGTCTACAACGAGTTCGGCACCAAGCCACGGCTTGCCGCGGAGCTGATCATGCGCGAGCTCGAGCGGTTCCTCGCCGTCGTGAGTGATCGACTGCTCGCTCATACCGACCTCGCCCACGGGATGCGTGACGCTGCCAAAGCGGCTCTCGATCACGCCGCCGACAACACCTTCGTACGGGCGGTGCTCTCGTCAGTCCCCGGGGAGCAAAATGAGCTGCTTCCACTCCTGACGACCGAGTCCCAAGACATCATCGATGGTGCCCGGGCGCTCGTGATCGAGATCGTCTCCTCGCACTACGATGACCTGCCCTTCAACGATGCGGAGCTGGCCACCTTGGTCGATGCCGTGGTCCGACTCGTGCTCTCCGGGATCACCCGGCCATCGAGCCCGTCCGCCGTCTTTGCCGACGAGATCGGTTGGCTCGTTCAGATGGCCATCCGCGGCGCCGCCGTTCCGCCTGACTGAAACGCCGCCGAACTGGGTCGTCGAGGAATACCCTGAAGTAACGCACAGACGATTTCTAGGGAGGGAGTCCGTCATGCGCACGCCCTGCCGAGCCGTTCCGCATCACGTGACTCGAGCCCCGTGATGTCTGCCGTCGAGGGCGATTCCCCATGAACCCGCGCGAAGTGACGTCCGCCGAGAGGCGTTTCGAAGTCGTGGTTCCTCTGGTCGGGCTTGCGTTGTTTGCCTGGTACGCCTTCGGCTGGCGCGACGGCGTGCCTGACATAGGTGTGGTGGCTT
>JAOPXA010000204.1 GCA_025965395.1 Nocardioidaceae bacterium
ACGAGCGACTACGGCGATGACAAGGACCGTGTCGTCATCAAGTCCGACGGCGAGCCCGCCTACATCTCTGGCGATCTCGCCTACTACCTCGACAAGCGCGAGCGCGGGTTCGACCGCTGCATCATCATGCTCGGCGCCGATCACCATGGCTACGTCTCGCGCATGATGGCGATGTGCGCCGCATTCGGTGACACGCCGGGCGTCAACCTCGAGATCCTCATCGGCCAGCTCGTCAACCTTCTGCGCGAAGGCCAGCCCCTGCGCATGAGCAAGCGCGCCGGCACGGTCCTGACGCTCGATGACCTCGTCGGTGCCATCGGCGTCGATGCTGCCCGGTATGCGTTGGCGCGTTTCTCGTCCGACTCCATGATCGACATCGATCTCGATCTCTGGTCTAAGCAGACGAGCGACAACCCCGTCTTCTACGTTCAGTACGCTCACGCGCGGCTGTCGTCCATCTTGCGCAACGCCGCTGACCTCGGCCTCGCGCCGGCCTCCGAGCACTTCGACCCCGCGTTGCTCAGCGCCGACCGCGAAGGCGATCTGCTGCGCGCGCTTGCGGAGTTCCCCCGGGTGGTCGCACGGGCTGCTGAGCTCCGCGAGCCGCATCGCGTGGCGCGCTACCTCGAGGACACCGCCGCGGCGTTCCAAAAGTTCTACGACGTATGCCGCGTGCTGCCCCAAGGCGACGAGGAGCCGAGCGCGATCCACAGCGCTCGCCTCATGCTTGTCGCCGCGACGCGCACGGTCATCAACAACGGGCTCGGCCTGCTCGGCGTCTCAGCTCCGGAGAGGATGTAGTCATGCGCTCCCACGAAGCAGGCGCGATCCACGGGCAATCGGGCGACCGCGGCCCCGCGTGGCTCAAGGCGCCCGAGGACGTCAATCAGCTCGTTCCCGCGCTGTGGTCGAGCTCGGTCTCCAAGGTTGATGGTGTCGTCACGGTTGCGGGGGAGTCGGTGCTCGACATCGCGCAGGAGTTCGGCACGCCCACCTATGTCGTCGACGAGACTGACTTCCGCGAGCGCGCCCGCGCCTTCCGCGACGCGTTTCCCAGCGCCGACGTCTACTACGCGGCCAAGGCGTTCATGTGCACGGCTTCGGCGCGTTGGATCGCCGACGAAGGCCTCAACATCGATGTCTGCTCCGGCGGTGAACTTGCCGTGGCGCTCCGCGCGGAGTTCCCGCCCGCGCGCATCGGCTTGCACGGCAACAACAAGTCGGTTGCGGAGCTCCGTCGCGCCCTCGAGGTCGGCGTCGGACGCATCATCATCGACTCCTACGAGGAGATCGATCGCATCAACGACCTCGCCGCCGAGCTGGGGGTGACGGCCAAGGTCATGGTGCGGGTCACCGCGGGCGTCGAAGCACATACCCATGAATACATCTCCACCTCCCACGAGGATCAGAAGTTCGGCTTCTCTATCACCGGCGGCGATGCGCGCGAAGCGGTGCGCCGCGTGCTCGCATCTCCCGGCATGCGGCTTTTGGGCCTGCACTCCCACATCGGGTCGCAGATCTTCGTCACGGACGGGTTCGAGGTCGCTGCGCGACGCGTCCTGCGGCTGCACGCCGACATCGCCAAGGAGCTTGGTTATGTCGCTCCCGAGCTCGATCTGGGTGGGGGCTTCGGCATCGCCTACACGACCCAAGACGATCCTTCGACGCCGCTCGACCTCGCTCGCGGGATGCTCAAGATCGTCGACGACGAGTGCGCCGCGCTGGGCATCGACGTGCCGCACCTATCGATCGAGCCCGGCCGCGCCATCGCTGGGCCCTCGACCTTCACGCTGTACGAAGTGGGCACCACCAAGACCGTTGCGCTCGACGGGGGAACTTCGCGGCGCTACGTCTCGGTTGACGGCGGTATGAGCGACAACATCCGCACCGCGCTCTACGGTGCCGACTATTCGTGCACGCTCGCGTCGCGCGCCTCAGACGTCCAGCCCGTCCTCAGCCGCGTCGTGGGCAAGCACTGCGAGTCCGGCGACATTGTCGTCAAGGACGAGTTCCTTCCCGGCGACGTGGCCGCTGGTGACCTGCTCGCCGTCCCGGGCACGGGCGCCTACTGCCGCTCGCTCGCCAGTACCTACAACCACGTGCCCCGCGCCGCAGTCGTCGCCGTTCGTGACGGCGAGGCGCGACTGATCATGCGTCGCGAGACCGAGGACGATCTCTTCACGCTCGACGTCGGGTGAGCAACGGCGTCGCGCCACGGGCGCACCGGGCGGGCACGCGCTTCATGGCGATGTGCGTGGCGGGCCTCTGCGCGACCGTCGTTGCGGGCGTCCTCGGCTCGTGGTCATATGCGGCCGTGGTGGGTTGGGCTCTCGCGTCGCTCGTCTACACCGCCTGGGTATGGATCGTCATCGGCCGACTGGATGCGGCCGACACCAAGAACCACGCGGTGCGTGAGGATCCCTCGCGGGGGATGTCGGACCTCCTCGTGCTCGTCGCGAGCCTCGCCAGTCTGGCCGCGGTCGCTGTCGTCCTGATCGAGGCCCGAGACGCCAGCGGAGCCAAAGCGGGAGTGCTGGCCGCGCTGGCCGTCACGAGCGTGGCACTCTCGTGGCTGCTGATCCATACAGTCTTCACGCTGCGCTACGCACGGCTCTACTACCGCGACACGCCTGGCGGCATCGACTTCAACCAGGACGAGCCCCCGCAATACACCGACTTCGCCTACCTCGCGTTCTCCCTCGGCATGACGTTTCAGGTGTCGGATACCAACATCGAGAATCACGACATCCGGGCCACCGCGCTGCGCCACGCGCTCCTGTCGTACGTGTTTGGGTCCGTCATCTTGGCCACAACCATCAACCTGGTCGTCGGTCTCTCCAACTAGCCCATCCACCCGCACCCCTGCCCCCACAGCGTCGAGTGGCGCAAAATCGGGCTGTTCGGCCGCGTGAGACCCCCAAACTGCGCCACTCGGGGGGAAGAATGCGCCACTCGCGGCGAGAGGTGGCGCACACCGTTTCGTCAGGTGCGGCGTTGCGCCGATACCCTTGACGAGTGAGCACCGACAAGCAACCCCCCGGACGCACTCTTCGCGTCGCCCTGTTGGGCTGTGGGGTCGTCGGCACCGAAGTTGCGCGCCTCCTGACCCGCGATGCCCACGAGTTCGAGAAGCGCATCGGCGCCTCGGTCGAGCTCGCCGGAATCGCAGTCCGCCGACTTGGCCGTGAGCGCGACATCGACGTGCCCGCCGAGCTCTTCACCACCGACGCCAGGGCACTGGTCTCGCGCGGCGACATCGACATCGTCATCGAGGTGATTGGCGGCATCGAGCCTGCGCGCGACCTCATCCTGACCGCGCTCGATCACGGCGCCTCGGTCGTCACCGCCAACAAGGCGCTGCTCGCCGAAGACGGCGCCACCCTCTACGAAGCGGCCACCAAGGCCGAGCGCGACATCTATTTTGAGGCCGCGGTTGCCGGCGCGATCCCCATCGTGCGACCGCTCCGTGACTCGCTTTCCGGTGACCGCGTGCAACGCGTTCTCGGCATCGTCAACGGCACTACCAACTTCATCCTCGACGCCATGACCACCCACGGCCAGGGATTCGGTGAAGCGCTCGACGAGGCCCAACGCCTTGGCTTTGCCGAGGCCGACCCGACCGCTGACGTCGAGGGTTTCGATGCCGCTGCCAAGGCGGCCATCCTGGCGAGCCTCGCTTTTCATACCCGGGTCACCCTCGGCGACGTCTACCGCGAGGGCATCAGCGACGTCACCGCCTCCGACGTACGATCAGCCAAGGACATGGGCTGCGTCGTCAAGCTACTCGCGATCTGCGACTACCACCACACTCCGGACGGCCCAGCCGTCTCCGCGCGCGTGCACCCCGCGATGATCCCCCTGAGCCATCCACTCGCAAGCGTGCGAGGCGCGTACAACGCCGTCTTCGTCGAGAGCGAGTCGGCCGGGCAGGTAATGTTCTACGGACCCGGAGCCGGGGGAGCACCCACGGCGAGCGCGGTCCTCGGTGACGTGGTTGGCGTCGCACGCAACCGCCTCGGCAACGTCTTCGGCCCTGCCGAGTCCACCCACGCACAGCTCGAGATCCTCCCGATGGGTCGCTGCCGCACGCGCTATCACATCGCGATCGATGTCGACGATCGTCCGGGCGTGCTGGCTGTCATCGCGCTCGCCTTCGCCGAGTTCGACGTCTCGATCAAGACCCTGCGCCAAGAAGGCCATGGTTCAGACGCACAGCTCGTCATCGTCACCCACGAGGCCGAGGACTCGGCGCTCAGTGCAACCGTCGACAAGCTTCGCGAGCTCGACATGGTCCGCGCCATCTCGTCAGTGATGCGCGTAGAGGGAGAATCATGACACCCCAGCAAACCCACCAATGGCGTGGCGTGATCGAGGAATACCGCGACTGGCTCCCCGTCGATGCCACCACCGCGGTGATCACCCTGGGCGAAGGCGGCACCCCACTCGTCCACTCGGCATGGCTGTCGGGTGTCGTCGTTGGCGACGTATGGCTCAAGGTCGAGGGCAACAACCCGACCGGCTCGTTCAAGGACCGCGGCATGACCGTGGCGCTCTCGGTCGCGGTCGGCCAGGGCGCCGAGGCGGTCGTGTGCGCGTCCACCGGCAACACGTCGGCGTCGATGGCCGCCTACGCCGCCAAGGCCGGCCTCAAGCCGCTGGTGCTGGTGCCCGAGGGCAAGATCGCGGCCGGGAAGATGGCGCAGGCCATCGTGTCCGGGGCCCAGGTGATCATGGTCCGC
>JAOPXA010000226.1 GCA_025965395.1 Nocardioidaceae bacterium
CCAGTGGCCGGTGTTGTGCGGGCGCATCGCGAGCTCGTTGACGAGGATGCGGCCGTCACGGGTCTCAAACAGCTCGACGGCGAGGATGCCCGTCACGTCGAGCTCGGACGCGAGGCGCAGTGCGAGCTCTTGGGCCTGGGCGGCAAGTCGCGGGTCGAGGTCGGGCGCGGGCGCGATCACTTCCTTGCACACGCCGTTGGCCTGGCGGGACTCGACGACGTCATAGGCGAGGCTCTCGCCGGTTGCTGAACGAACGACCAGTGCGGAGAGTTCGCGCGTGAAGTCGACCTTCTGCTCGGCCAGGATCGTAGCTCCAGTCGCGAATGCCTCGGCGGCCTCGGCGGAGGTTCCGACGACCCATACGCCCTTGCCGTCGTAGCCGCCACGCGTGGTCTTGAGCACGACGGGAAAACCGCCCACCGATGTGGCGAAGTCGTCGACGTCTTGAGCGGATGCGACGACACGCGACGGCGGGCAAGGGGCTCCAAGCTCGGCCAGCCGCGTGCGCATCTCGGCCTTGTCCTGGGCATAAAGGAGCGCCCAGGGACCCGGACGACACGCATGACCTTCGGCCTCGAGGGCGCGCAGGTGCTCAGGGGGTACGTGCTCGTGGTCGAACGTGACGACCGGTGCGTCGGCGACGGCTTTGCGCAAGGTCGCCAGGTCGGTGTAGTCGCCCACGATGTGGTCCGTGACCACCTGGGCAGCGCTGACGTCGGGCGCTTCGGCGAGGAGGCGGACACGTACGCCCAACCCGATCGCGGCCTGCTGCATCATCCGGGCGAGTTGGCCGCCACCAATGATGGCCACATCCGCGCTCGTCACGTCGTCAGCCTATCGGTTCGTTGGCCGTCCCTCTCCGCTGGCGGAACCAATATGGTCGTATTTTCACCAAAAGGACGACCATATTGGTTCCGCCAGCGGAGGCGGTCGGGTGGCTAGCCGTTGTAGGTCCAGACGCGGCGGACGGTCACGGGCTCGACCATCCCGAACCCGTGCAGAGGCCGCGCAGGCAGCGGGCGGGTCTCGAACTCGTCGCCCAGCGCCGCCGCCGTCACCTGGTCGATGATCACGCGATTACGGCGCGCGACGCCCGTGAGGCGCGACGCGAGGTTGACCGGCGGCCCAAAAACATCGCCCAGCCGATTGACCAAGGAACCCGTCGCGAGCCCGACCCGCACATCGGGCAGGTGCGGATCTCCGCCGATGCGCTCGACGATCCGCAACGCGGTCTCCACGCCCGCACTCGGTGTCGGCGCAACGAACAGCACCGCGTCGCCCAAGGTCTTGATCGCGCGGCTGTCCGTCGCGGTGATCGTGTCCATGCACTGAGTCTCGAAGCTCTCCACCAGATTGCCGAGCGAGTGGTCGTCGAGGCCGTTGGAGAGCGCCGTGAACCGCACGAGGTCGGCGAACCCAACCGTCACCTCGCCGGACAGCAACTCTTCATCGGCGGCACCGAGACCTTCCATACGCATGACCGAAGCGGTCAAGTGTCGCCGCCACGCATACAAAATCAGCTCGTCGAACGCAGGTGTGACCGTCTTGGCGAGCTCGAGCGCCCCCATGAGGCGACTGTCGGAAGCACCGTCCTGCACCTGGGACTCAAGGCGCTCGACCAACGTCGCGACTTGCCAGTCCGCGAGGCGGGACATCGTATGACCGAGGGCACGGGTCAGCTTGGAGACCGTCTCCTCGTCCAGCAATCCGCTCTCGATCGCGGCCGAGACCGTCTTGAGCGCACCGATGTCGGGCTCTCCGTAGGCAGTGTCGTCACCGGTGTCGGCAAAGCCCAGCGCGCGCCAGTGCTTCTTGGCATCCTCCAGCTTGATGCCAGCGAACTCGGCTACCTCGGCGCTGGTGTACTTCGGATCGGTGCCGAGCAACGCCCGCTCAAGCTCGTCACGGATCTCAGATCGATTCATCGTTGCGTTCTGGGTCCTTGCGGCCCTGCTCGAAGATCAAGTTCGTCAGGGTGCGGTGGACGTCTTCGACATGCGGAATGTCATCGATCCGCAAGCCGCTCTGCTCGCTGGCGTCATGGACGACGAGCGTGCCGCAACCAAGAATGCGGTCGTTGAGATTCTTCTCGAACGAGACGTCGTTGATGCGGTTGAGCGGGATGACCCGGCCTGTGCGTGTCAGAAGTCCCTTTTGCTCGATCAGTCGCCTGTTGGTGATCGTGTAGCTCCACGTGAGCCACCTCAAGAAGGGAAGAATGACTCCCCAGACCAACAGGACGATCGCCACCACGACGATGATCCAGCGCGGTATGCCGTTGCCGCTGTCTCCCACGCTGCTGAGCAAAAAGCCCGTCGCAGCCGCAACCACCACGAGGATGAGGAACGGCAGGAACAAGACTTTGACGTGCGTACGCATCGTATGGACGACTTGCTCGCCCTCGATCATGAGCTTTCGCGACAGTGCCATGGCCATAGTTTGTCACGAACGAGATCTAGCAGGTCAGGAAACTGGCCGCACGTGCACGACGTCTCCCGCGCTGATCGCATCCGCGCCGACGACGAGCCTGCCGAAGCCGTCGATGGCACGCGCCTCGCCCTCCGTGACCGACCCATCGGGGTGGCTCACACGCACCACCTGGCCGATCGTGGCACACCGCCGCACGTATGAGTCGTGGATCCCGCTCGACGGGTCCCCCTCACTGGCGACCCAGGCACGGTAGAGCGCCTCAAAGTTGCGCAACAGGGCCCGCAAGATTACCGATCGGTCGAGTGTTGTCGCGCCTTCGAGCACCAAGGAAGTCGCGGTCGGCACAGGCAACTCGGCCTCCGTCATCGAGACGTTGAGGCCGATTCCAATGACCGCGGCAGCGCCGTGCTCGGGTGACTCGACCCGCTCCAGCAGGATTCCGCAGATCTTGCGGCCATCGACGAGGACGTCGTTGGGCCACTTGAGCGAGCTGTCGACGCCGACACCCTGCACGGTGGCATCGACGGCGAGCCCGACGAGGAGTGGCAGCCATACCCACCGGGAGACGGGCACCACATCGGGGCGCACGACGAACGACACCGTGAGCCCCGCACCGGGAGGAACGGTGAACGAGCGGTCCAGTCGGCCCCGCCCAGCGGTCTGGTGCTCGGCCACGAGGACGGTGCCCTCGGGCGCTCCACCACGGGCGAGCTCAGCGAGCTCGGTGTTGGTGCTCGGCGACTCCGCCGCCACGCGGATCTGCGTCCACCAGCTGTCTGCCCCCTCGAGGGCGGCACGCAACGCAGCCTCGTTGAGGGGCGGCCGGTCGAGATTGTCGTACGTCATACGACCAGCCTCACATACCGGACCTTCGCGCTAGTCGTTACGCTGACCTCCGTGAGCGAAGCACAAGCAAAAGTCAACGCACCCGACCTTCATACGACCGCCGGCAAGCTTGCCGACCTGGAGCACCGTCTCGACGAGGCCGTGCACGCAGGATCGGCCCGCGCCGTCGAGAAGCAGCATGCGCGCGGCAAGCAGACGGCCCGCGAACGCATCGAGCAGCTCTTCGACGAGGGCAGCTTCGTCGAGATCGACGAACTGGCCCGCCACCGCAGCACCGCGTTCGGTCTGGAGAAGAACCGTCCCTACGGCGACGGCGTTATCACCGGCTACGGCACGATCGACGGTCGTCAGGTATGCGTCTTCAGCCAGGACTTCACCGTCTTCGGCGGCAGCCTCGGTGAGGTCTACGGCGAGAAGATCACCAAGGTCATGGACCTCGCGATGAAGACTGGTTGCCCGATCATCGGCATCAACGAAGGTGCCGGAGCGCGCATCCAAGAGGGCGTCGTGTCGCTCGGCCTGTATGGCGAGATCTTCCGCCGCAACGTGCACGCCTCTGGTGTCATCCCGCAGATCTCTCTCATCATGGGCGCCTGCGCCGGTGGCCACGTCTACTCCCCGGCCGTCACCGACTTCACGATCATGGTCGACGGCACCTCCAACATGTTCATCACCGGCCCCGACGTCATCAAGACGGTCACGGGCGAGGACGTCACGATGGAAGAGCTCGGCGGCGCTCGCACGCACAACACCAAGAGCGGCAACGCGCACTACATGGGTGCCGACGAAGCCGACGCGCTCGAGTACACGAAGGCCCTCATCGGTTTCCTCCCTCAGAACAACATGGAGGAACCGCCCGTCTTCGACGAGGTCGCCGACCTCGAGCCGAACGAGATCGACCTCGCGCTCGACACGCTGATCCCGGACTCGCCCAACCAGCCGTACGACATGCACACCGTAATCGAGTCGGTCGTCGACGACGGGGACTTCCTCGAGGTCATGCCGCTCTTCGCGCCCAACATCCTGATCGGCTACGGCCGGGTCGAGGGTCGCAGCGTCGGCATCGTGGCCAACCAGCCGATGCAGTACGCCGGCACGCTCGACATCGATGCGTCCGAGAAGGCCGCTCGGTTCGTGCGCACCTGCGACGCGTTCAACATCCCGGTGCTGACCTTCGTCGACGTGCCTGGCTTCCTGCCCGGCACCGACCAAGAGTGGAACGGCATCATCCGCCGCGGCGCCAAGCTGATCTATGCCTACGCCGAGGCGACCGTGCCCCTCATCACCGTGATCACGCGCAAGGCGTACGGCGGCGCGTACGACGTGATGGGCTCCAAACACCTCGGTGCCGACATCAACGTCGCATGGCCCACCGCCCAGATTGCCGTCATGGGCGCTCAGGGCGCGGTCAACATCCTGCACCGCAAGACGCTCGCGAAAGCCAGCGATCCCGAGGCCAAGCGCGCCGAGCTGATCGAGGACTACGAGACCACGCTCGCCAACCCGTACATCGCCGCAGAGCGTGGCTACATCGACTCGGTGATCATGCCGCACGAGACGCGCGCGGAGATCGTGCGCGCGTTGCGGTTGCTGCGCAACAAGCGCGAGACGTT
Organism: Nocardioidaceae bacterium; assembly: GCA_025965395.1. Classification (GTDB taxonomy): domain Bacteria; phylum Actinomycetota; class Actinomycetes; order Propionibacteriales; family Nocardioidaceae; genus JAOPXA01. Next base: position 4,890 of record JAOPXA010000226.1, read on the forward strand.
GCCGCCCAAGAAGCACGGAAACATCCCGCTATGAGCGACCAACCGCTGGTTGAGCCAGACCCGCGGGTTGAGCCTGTCGAAACCACCCCACTCTTGCGCGTCGTCAAGGGCGATCTCACGCCCGAAGAGCTCGCCGCGCTGGTCGCTGTGGTCGCTGCACGCAACGCTGCAGCGAGTGCCGAAACCAAGGTCGCGGTGCGGTCGCAATGGGGCCACCCAGCGCGCGCTGCGCGTCCGGTGATCCACCACGGCCCGGACGGTTGGCGCACCGCGGTCCTCGGCCGCTGACCCATGGTGCTCCGACCGGTCTCCGACGTCTCGGTCGCTGACTGGCTCGTCGGCACTCCAGGCAAGCCACTGGACGATCTAGGGCCTGCGGGTTTCGAGGCGTACGTCCGCCTGCTCCATCCTGTGGAGGCGCCCGCCGGGCCTGAAGAGTTCATGCAGGTCTTGGGCCATCTCGATGACGCGATCCTTCTAGACGCCTCCGAGCATCTGGCTCGGCACACCAAGACTCCGGACGAGTGCTACTTCGGCCTGTGGGACGGGTTCGGCAACCTTGACGGCGGCGATCCTGCAAACTTCCTGATCGCGGGTCAGAGCCCCGATTGGTTGGGCAGGTTCTACGGCGAACCCAAGCAGCCGACGGCGGTGGCTGCCTTCCCGCCGGAGATCATGCAAGGGCCGCGCGTGGGCCTCGACCACACCCGGCCGCTGGACCACATCCTCTTCGCCGGACCGCTGCGCGACGCCGGCCAATGGGGAGCCGCTGACTACGCACTCGGTGTGCCCCGCGG
>JAOPXA010000253.1 GCA_025965395.1 Nocardioidaceae bacterium
CGCGACTCCCCCGCGCTCGACATCGCATTCGCGATCCTGCAAGGCGGAGCAGCGGTGCGGGTCTACGACCCGTACGCCATGGACAACGCGCGCATTGCGTTCCCGCCCCTCGCCTCCGGTGCCAGTGCGATCGATGCCTGCCAAGGCGCCGATGTCGTCCTGCACCTGACCGAGTGGAAGGAGTTCAAGCACATGCATCCGTCGGCTCTTTCCGAGGTGGTGGCCGAGCGTCGCATCATCGACGGTCGCAATACGCTGGACCGCGAGCTCTGGAGTCGCGAGGGCTGGACTCACCGCGCCCTCGGCCGTACCTCTATCTAGGCGATTGTCAGCACCCTTCGACGGGTGGCCCCACGGTCACTCGTCGGGGGGTGCTGCCACGACCAGGGGTCGCCACCGCGCCCACGCCGCAAAGGCGAGTGCCACGGCGATCATGCCCAGTCCCGCCCAGAGGTTGATGTTGAGCCCGTCTCCGCGGGCCAGCTCCTCGTCGGAGGCGTTGAAGAGCCCGAGCAGCGTGATGATGACGCCGTAGAGTCCGATGAGTCCGGCAATGACAAATCGGATGTCGAACAGTCCGACCCTGCGGGCGTCGCCCGACTTTGCCGCTTCTTCTGACGATGTGGCCATGTTGCTCCTAACGGAAAATCAAGTTGAGGATGATGACGAGGACGAGTCCCACCCCGGCGAGCTTGGGCGGCGACTGCCACCAGGGGAGCGCCTGTGCGTCAGGATCCACCAACGACTCCTTGGGGGTCAGCGAGTAGACCAGGCCCTCGAGCTCCTCCTCCGGCTTCGGCTTCGTCACCGCTGTGACAGCTACGCTGACCACGATGTCCACGATGAATGCCGCTCCCGCCGCGGCGAAGCTAGCACCTTGACCTGACAGCCCGATCGCGCCGACGCTCAAAGATCCCAGCGAGTCCTCGCTCAGGACGGCGACGAGGACGGCCGCCAACGTGCCCGACACCAGACCGATCGCGCCGGCGGCAGAAGTCATCCGCTTCCAGAACATGCCCAGGATGAAGGTCGCGAAAAGAGGAGCGTTGAAGAACCCGAACAAGGTCTGGAGGTAGTCCATGAGGTTGCTGTACTGCGAGGCGATCAACGCCGTGCCGATCGCCACGATCGTCGCCGCGACGGTCGCGATGCGCCCCACCGTCAAGTAGTAGCCGTCCGGCCGGTCTCGCTTGACGTACTGCTGCCACAAGTCATACGAGAAGACCGTATTGAACGCTGAGATGTTGGCGGCCATACCCGCCATGAAAGATGCCAACAGACCTGCAATCGCAATGCCGAGCATCCCGTTGGGGAGCAGGTCTCGCATGAGCAGCAGGATCGCGTCGTTGTAGGTCACGTCCCCACCGGAGCCGCCGTCCTCCTTGAACTTCGCCAGTTCGGGGACCACGATCGCGGCGATGATGCCAGGGATGATGACGATGAACGGGATGAACATCTTCGGGAACGCACCGATGATCGGCGCACGGCGCGCCGAGGAAAGCGAGTCCGAGGCCATCGCGCGTTGGACCTCCACGAAGTTAGTCGTCCAGTAGCCGAATGACAGCACGAAGCCAAGACCGAACACGATGCCAACCACTGACCAGACCGGAGAGTCTATTCCGGTCAATCCCGTACCGGGCCATGCGGAGAGCTGCTCGGGGCCAGGTTGCACCTTCTGCTTGATGCCATCCCAGCCACCAACCTTGTGCAACGCGATAATCGTCAATGGCGTCAAGGCCGCCACGATGACAAAGAACTGAAGCACCTCGTTGTAGATGGCGGCAGATAGTCCACCCAAGGCCGTGTAGCTCAGCACGATGATGGCCGCAGCGATAAGCGAGATCCACAGCGGGAGCCCGAGCAAGCGGTTGACGATCGTGGCGAGGAGGTAGAGATTGATGCCCGCGATCAGAAGCTGCGCCACCGAGAAGCTGATGGCATTCGTGAGGTGGGCGGCGGTCCCGAACCGGCGCCGCATGAACTCGGGCACGCTCCGAACCCCGGAACCGTAGTAGAACGGCATCATCACAACGCCGAGAAACAACATGGCCGGCACGGCGCCAATCCAGAAGTAGTGCACCGTGGCGACACCGAACTCGGCGCCGTTGGCCGACATACCCATGATCTCGACGGCACCGAGGTTGGCTGAGATGAACGCCAGACCCGTCACCCACGCCGGGAGGGAGCGTCCTGAGAGAAAGAAGTCGAGGCTTGTGGAGACCTGCCGTTTGGCGAGGTAGCCGATCCCTAGAACGACCACGAAGTAGAGAGCGACGATCGCGTAGTCATAGACATTCGCGTCGAGTCTGAAAGTGTCATCAGCTGCAAGGATCACGTTCTTCGACTTACCCACAGGTTTGACTCAGTAAACATGGCTACGATCAGGACCATGACTTGGCTCGTGACCGGCGGCGCCGGATACATCGGTTCGCATGTGGTGAAGGCCTTCGTCGACGCTGACATCGACGTGGTCGCGCTGGACTCCCTCGCGACCGGGCGAGCAGGCTTTCTCCCCGCCGACGTTCCCTTGGTCGTCGGCAGCGTGCTCGACGGGCCCTTGGTGGCCAGCACCCTCGAGGAGCACGAGATCAGCGGCGTCGTCCACCTTGCCGCCTACAAGTACGCGGGTGAATCCGTCCGCCGCCCCCTGCACGCCTACTCCGAGAACATCTCGGGCACGATCACGCTGTTGCAGCAGATGGAAGCCGTCGGCGTCGATCGCATCGTCTTCTCCTCGTCGGCCGCAACGTTCGGCACACCCACGACCGACCTCGTGACCGAACGCACCCCGGTTGACCCTGAGTCGCCCTACGGCCGAAGCAAGCTTGTCGGTGAGTGGATCATTGCCGACCAGGCGCGTGCCAGCGACCTCCTGCATACGTCGATGCGCTACTTCCACGTGGTCGGCTCCGGTGACCCCAAGATCTACGATGTCAGCCCCTACAACCTTTTCCCCTTGGT
>JAOPXA010000251.1 GCA_025965395.1 Nocardioidaceae bacterium
AAAGATCAGACAGAACACCCCGGTCGCCCGCGTCCTCACCGAAGGGGACAAGGCCACCGGCGTCGAGCTTGCCAGCGGCGAGGTCGTTGACGCCGATCACGTGATCGTGGCATCGGGCTGGTGGTCGGCGAAGCTGATGGCCGACCTCGGCATCGACTTCCCCGTCGAGGCCTATCGATCTGAACTCTTGATCGTCGACGCAGGCGTCCCGTTGCCTGACCTTCCGGTCATTTCGGACCTAGTGTCGCTGCAATACTGCCGACTGGAAGGTTCGGGCCAGTTTTTGGTGGGCACCAGCGACCATGCCGACTTCGCGACGAAGTTCGTCGACCCCGACGCATACTCCAACCTCGCCAGCGAGGCCAGCATCGAAAAGTACGCCGAAAAGTTGATGCATCGCTTCCCAGGCTTCCCCAACCCCACCGTCACTCATACGTATGCAGGCGTGTATGACGTCCCCCCGGACTGGAACCCCGTCATCGCGCCCGTCGGGAGCATCGACGGACTGATCTTGTGTGCAGGCTTCGCCGGACACGGATTCAAGATCAGTCCTGCCGTCGGCGATCTCGTCGCCGACCTCGTCCTCGAAGGCGACAGCACCGATCCCGACGTCCCGGCGACAGACTTCCGCCTCGAACGCTTCGCCGAGGGCAAGCCTCTCGCCAGCCTTCACCCGTATGTGGGAGCGGGGGAGATGCGCTGATGCTCGACCCTGCTCAGGTCAGACCGGCTCCGTGGCGCAACGGCGCCGGTTCGACCCGTGAGCTGGCACTTGCTACTGATCCTGATGGCCGGATGAGCTGGCGGATCAGTCTCGCCTCGATCGACTGGGATGCACCTTTCTCGTTGTTCCCAGAGGTGGACCGACTCTTCGTGGCACTTGGGTCTCTGCGCCTCACGGTCGATGGCGTCACCAGCCTCATGGCTTGGGGTGACGAAAGGCGGTTCGCTGGAGAATCGTCAGTTGCGGTCGCGGTCGACGAGCCGACCACGGCCCTCAACGTGATGACTCGCCGCGGTTGGGGACGCGCAGAGGTAGCGTTGCGCGACGCTGTCGAGCACGCACCCGATGACGTCGATGTCACGATCGTTCTCGACGGAATGGTCGCGGATGTCCGCCTCTTTGCCCTGGCTGAGGTCCCCGATGTCTGACACTCCGACCACGGTCACTCAGCTTCTCAGCGACATCCGCGACGTCGGGCGTGACAGCCAGCGAGGCGGGTACTCCCGTTTTGCGTACGCAACGGCCGAACTAGAGCTGCGCGAGTGGTTCGTCGCAGAAGCCACGCGGCGCTCGATGGACGTCGAGACGGACCGCAACGGTGCAATCTGGGCTTGGCGCCCGGGTCCTGGCGGCTCGCTTGACCAGGCCGTCGTGACCGGCAGCCACCTCGACTCGGTGCCGGGCGGTGGCGAGTTCGACGGACCGCTGGGAGTTGCTTCTGCGCTTGCGGCAGTCGACTTGTTGGACGCGCGAGGCGTGGTGGTGGATCGTCCCTTGGCCTTGGTGGCCTTCCCTGAGGAAGAAGGTGGACGGTTCGGCCTGGCATGTCTTGGCTCCCAATTGATGACCGGTGCCGTGCATCCTGACCGCGCCCTTGGTCTTCGTGACGCGGAGGGCATCTCTCTCGCCGAAGCGTTGACGCGCGCTGGTCTCGATCCGACCCGAATCGGACGTGACAATGAAGCGGTCGGTCGTATCGGGTCCTTTGTCGAGCTCCACGTCGAGCAAGGTCGCGGGCTGATCGACCTCGGCCACCCGGTGGCCATCGGGTCGTCGATCCTCGGGCACGGTCGTTGGCGGTTGACGGTGACGGGGGAGGGCAATCACGCCGGGGCCACCCTCATGGCCGATCGTCGTGACCCCATGGTCGCGGCCGCGATGATCGTCGTCGCCGTGCGTGACTCAGCAAGGGTCACCAAGGATGCGCGCGCGACAGTGGGTCGCATACAACCTGTTCCCGGCGGAACGAACGTCATCGCCTCGCGCGTGGAGATCTGGCTCGATGTGCGTCACCCCGATGACTCGGTGACGGCAGGGCTTGTGTCCACGATCCTCGAGCGAGCTCAAGTCGCGGCAGCGGCTGAGGGCTGTGAAGTCACCCTTGTCGAGGAGTCCTACAGCGGCTCGGTGTCCTTCGACGGCACGCTGCGCGACCGCCTCGCGACCGTTCTGCCCGAAGCGCCGATCCTTGACACCGGCGCCGGTCACGATGCTGGCGTGCTCGCAGAGGTCGTACCCACGGCAATGCTCTTCACCCGAAACCCGACGGGCGTCTCGCACTCGCCGTATGAGCAGATCGACGACGCCGATGCCGAGTCGGGCGCGAAGGCGCTGGCTGATGTCCTCCAGGACCTCCTGAGCACCGCAGACGATCAAGTGGGGTGAACGAGATGTCCAGCGAAGAACCACTACTGCGCAACGCTGCTGGCAGCGCTCGCGATCGGGATCGTTCGGAGCCACTCGAGGCGATGGCGCTCGAGCAGGCGATCGCTCTCAATGTGCGGAATCTCAGGCTGGGCTCGGGCCTTTCCGTTGCCGACATGGCTGACCGGATCGGCATCTCGAAGGCGATGCTCTCCAAGATCGAGAATTCCCAGACGTCATGCAGCCTGGCGACGCTTCAGCGTCTGGCGCTGGGGCTCGATGTGCCGGTGACCGCCTTGGTGCGTGGTGCAGATGCACAGCGCGAGGCAGTCTTCACTGAGGCTGGTGGCGGCTTGAGGATCGCGCGCAACGGCACGAAGTCTGGGCACGAGTATGAGTTGCTGGGCGCGCTCCGGGGTCAGCACAAGAGACTCGAGTCCCTCATGGTCACGCTCAACGAGGACAGCCAGACCTACCCGTTGTTCCAACATCCAGGCACCGAATTCATCCACATGCTTGAGGGTCAGATGGTCTACGGGCACGGCAGAGAGTCATACCGCCTCAGTCCTGGGGACTCCTTGCAATTCGACGGCGAAGGGTCCCACGGACCGATCGACCTGGTGGAGCTGCCCATCAGGTTCCTGTCCGTGATCGCGTTTCCCGACGCCACGTTGTGACGACGGCGCGACGGGTACCCCGCGGTCATGTCGTCCCGGCCCACGTGATCTAGTTGGCCCTACAAGACCCTCGCACTCTCGCCGGTGTGGGGGTTTTGTGCTGCGCTGCCTAGTGTCAGGTGGCGGGGATGGCTGCGTCTTGGCGGTTGGCGATGCGACCCAGCAGGTTTAGCAGCAGTGTTCGCTCTTCTTGGTCTACTCCGTCCAAAGCGCGCGCCTCTGCGGCGTCGCGCGCGGTGGCGAACTTTGCGTAGACATCGCGGCCAGCCGACGTGATCTGCGGGATGCGGACGCGGCGATCTGCGGGGTCGACGGTGCGCACTACCAGTTCGTGCTGCTCGAGCCGGTCGAGAACGCTGATCAGCGTGGTCTTGTCGACACATACGGTCCGGCTTAGCTCGAGCTGGGTGCGGTGCTGGCCGTCGTCGAGCACGGCGAGCACGAGCCAGTCGCGGACATCGTTGAGGCCCATCTCGACGGCGGCTCGGTCAAGCTCGGCAGTCATCCTGTCGACGGCCGCATGGAGCAGAAATGTCAGGTCAGCAG
>JAOPXA010000257.1 GCA_025965395.1 Nocardioidaceae bacterium
GCTCCCGGTGAGCGCCAACCGCGTGGGATCGGCGGAGAACTCGGCCGCGTGGTCACGGGCCCAGATCGCGGCCGCGTAGGCATCGTCATAAGCCGCCGGAAACTTCGACTCCGGTGCGAGTCGGTAGTCGACGTTGACGACAGACACTTTGGCCCGGTTGGCGATCCTGCGGCACGTCGAGTCGTGCATGTCGAGGTCACCACTCACCCATCCGCCGCCGTGGTAGTAGACGACGAGCGGCAACGGCTTGAGATCCTCGGCGACTTCGGGCACGTAGATCCGCACGGTGATGTGCTCGTTGACCTTTTCTTCCCAGCACCGTTCGACCTGCTCGACCTCCCCCGCGGGGGGCTTGAAGCCGCGCATCGTGTGCTTGTACGACGTAGAAGCGTCGTCGTCGGTGAGCGCATTGTCGGGAAAAGCAAGAAGCGATGAGGCGAGGGCGACGATGGCAGCGGAGTCGGGCTTGAGAGGCATGGTGTTCCTTACTTGAAGTCGAAGCCCTCGAAGTCGTTGGCGATGACTTCTTCGCAGCGCTGTACATACGCGGGGAAGCCTCCGGCATACGGCTGGAAGACGCGGGAGTTGTCGTCCTTGTTGACATGCACCATGTAGTTCTCGACGTTGAGGCGCAGCAACTTGCTCGCGACCTCGGCGACGTGCTCGGTCCAGCTGTCCTGGGCGTCGAGCGTCGGCTCGACGCGGTTGTAGTGATGCTCGTGCATGTGGCTGATGATGTCACCCACGAAGTCCACGTGTTGCACGTTGCACACGATCATGTTGGCGAGCACAGATGGGCTTCCGGGGCCAGTGATGATGAACAGGTTGGGGAAACCCGTCGTCATGAGACCGAGATAGGTACGAGGGCCGCGCTTCCACAGATCGCTGGGGTGCTTGCCTTCCTCGTTGGTGATGTTGGCCTCGTCGAGTGCGCCGGTGAAGGCGTTGAAGCCCAAGGCGAAGACGATCAAGTCGACCTCGATGTGTCCGTTCTGTGTCTGGATCCCGGTCGGCGTGATCTTGATGATCGGGTCGCTCTTGACGTCGACGAGCGTGACGTTGTCGCGGATGAACGTCTTGTAGAAGCCGGTGACGACACAGAGGCGACGCGAGCCGATCGGGTACTCCGTCGGGACGAGCGTCTCGGCGACGTCCGGGTCGTCGACGATCGTACGAATCTTGTTGCGTACGAACTCCGAGACGATGTCGTTGACGTCCTTGTTGGTGCCTTGGTCGGTGAACACAAGGTTCATCGAGTGTCCGCCGTAGCTCCAGCACTCCTCGAGGCGAGCTTGCTGCTCCTCGGGGGTGTAGTCAGCCGCAGCGCGCGAGGGCATGGGGATGGGGGCCGCGCCGGGGTGGTGGACGACCTCCTCCCAGACCTCGTCGAGGCGACCCGCGAAGTCGTCGTACTTAGCCTGGTCGAGCGGGCTGTTGTTGGCGGGGATCGAGTAGTTGGCGGTGCGGTGGAACACGGTGAGGTGCGAAGCGGCTTCGGCAAGGATTGGAATCGCCTGGACGCCAGACGAGCCCGTGCCGATGATGGCGATGCGCTTGCCCTCGAGCTCGATGTGGCGGTCAGGCCACTGTGACGTCTGGACCCATTCGCCCTGGAAGTCGTCGAGCCCTTCGAAGGACGGCTTGCGTGGCTTCGAGAGCTGCCCGCTCGTCATGACCAAGTAGCGGCACGTGTAGGTGTCGCCCTTATCGGTGGTCACCGTGTAGCGGTTGCCGGCCGGGTCCCACTGCGCGCCGGACATCCAGGTATTGAACTGAAACTTCTCCTTGACGTGGAAGCGCTCAGCGACGTGGTCAAGGTAAGCGAGGATCTCCGGCTGCGCGGGGTAGCGCTCGGTCCACTTCCACTCTTTGTAGAGATCCTTGTCGAAGAAGTAGGAGTAATAGAAGCTCTCGACATCAACGCGTGCACCTGGGTAACGGTTGTGATACCAGACGCCACCGACCCCAGCGGCGCCTTCGAGCCCTAGGACCGAGAGGCCATCTTCTGTGTACGTGTGCGTGGCATAGATGCCGCCCATCCCTGCGCCGACCACGACGACGTCGTAGTCGATGTCGTTGGACTCAGATAATGCCGGGTTGTGAGGTGCCATGTCGTCTCTCTAAAAAGTCTTGTCCGAATGTGGTGCGTGGCGTCTTATGGCGAATTCGGGGTAGCCGCATGTGCCGTTGCCCAAGGCGTGCCCATGTCTGAGAAATATCTTAGGTATTTGTACCAGTTTTAGGCGTGCGCTGTGACTCTAGTTACCTCCGGGTGTGATGACAAGTGCCCGGTCCGCCATTGTATGCATTTGTTTGTACAAGTGTACTGATTAGCCGAAGGAGTCGTTTGGGCTGCCATTTCAGTCCATAGTGCGAAGAGAATCTCCCGCGGCGTGCGGTTGCTGACCTTGACTGGGTCGCGACTCCCGGTATGTTGATGCAAACTTGCACAAGTGACTCAGATCACATGTCGTCTACCGAGGAGTTTCGCCATGCCCGAGAATGAGACTGCGGAAGAGCTTTCAGCAAAGGTCGAGCGTTGGCTCGCGGACTTCGAGACCACCCTGGTCAGCAAGGACGCTTCCCAGCTCGAGCGCCTCTTCACGCCGGAGGCAGGGTGGCGCGATCTCGTGTCCTTCACGTGGGACATGCGTCAGGCGTACGACCGGGATGCGATTGGCGAGCTAGCGTTTTCGGTTGTCGACGACATCCAGCCGCGCAACTTCCGTCTCGCGGCGTCCCGCCCGGCGCCTCAACGCACGGACTATCCAGGATTGGACTATGTCGAGCTGTTCTTCGACTTCGATACGGCATTCGGCTGGGGGACAGGGTTCGTTCGACTGAACGACGATGAGTCCCAGCCCTCCGGTCTTCGGGCGTGGTCGCTCTTCACCGAGCTCAGCGAGCTGAACGGCTACCACGCCAATCCTCCCCACATCCGCGAGCACGCGTTGGGCACGCACGGCAAGGGAGGAGACGGCAACTGGCTCGAGCAGTTGACCGAGCAGCACGCCCTCGTCGGGCGTGACCCTGACGTGTTGATCGTCGGCGGCGGACACTCGGGCGTGATGCTGGCCGCCCACCTCAAGCGCCTCGGTGTCGAGGCACTCGTCATTGACAAGAACGAACGCATCGGTGACAACTGGCGCAAACGCTATCGCTCCCTCGTGCTGCACAACCCCACCGAGATGAACCACTTCCCGTACATCCGCTACCCCGATTCCTGGCCAGAGTTCTTGCCCAAGGACAAGCTCGCTAATTGGATCGAGACGTACGTCGATCTCTTGGAGCTCAACTTCTGGACATCAACCGAATTCCTTGGTGGAGCATATGACGATGCAACGGGCACGTGGACCGCGTCGATCCGCAAGTCCGACGGCACCGAACGGGTGATGCATCCCCAGCATGTCGTCATCGCGACGGGCGGTGCTGGCGGGAAGCCGAAGATTCCCGATCTGAAGGGCATCGCGTCGTTCAAGGGTGACGTCATGCACTCCTCGCAGTTCAGCGGCGGCGCTGCCTATGCGGGCAAGAAGGCGCTCGTGGTCGGCACGGGCACGAGCGCTCATGACATCGCGCTCGACTTCTACAAGAACGGGGCAACCGTCTCGATGCTCCAGCGCAATCCCACGACGGTCGTGCAGGTCGATACCGCCAACCTGGCCTACGCCTCGTACTTCACGGGCGCACGGTACGAAGACTGCGACATGACGGCCGCTGCGGAGTTCATCTACCCGAAGTTGCTCGACAACCTCCGTGCCTACACGGCGATGACCCAGGAGATCGACAAGGAGCTTCTCGACGGCCTTGAAGCGGCAGGCATGCGCCTCGACGTTGGCGAGGACGGCACTGGCTGGGTCATGAAGTTCCTGCGTTATGGGGGCGGTTACTACCTCAACGTCGGCGCTTCGGACGTGATCATCGCGGGCGGCATCTCCATCATCCAGTCCGACGATGTGGCCGAGTTCGTCGCCGACGGTGCGACGATGAAGGACGGATCGGTAGCGGAGTTTGACGTGATCGTGCTCGCCACCGGCTACCACAACCAACAGACCGAGACGGAGAAGTACTTCGGTGCCGAGGTGTCTGAGCTGGTCGGTCCCATCAGTGGCTTCGCACCCGAAGGTGGCGAGCTTCTCAATGTCTGGAAGGCCACACCGCAGCCTGGCCTCTGGTTCATGGTCGGCGGCATCAACCAGGCTCGTGTGGGCTCGCCGGGCATGGCGTTCCAGATCAAGGGATACCTCGCTGACCTCATTCCTGAGTCGCTGCGCGTCCACCCGAAGTCTGCGGGAGTCCTGGAGGACGCGCCAGCCTAACTACGCGAACTCGAAGCCGTCGAAGCCGTTGGTCATGATCTCGTTGCAACGGGCCGCGTAATTCTGGTATCCGCCTGCGTAGGGGATGAACACACGTGACCCGTCGTCCTTGTTGACGTGCACCATGTAGTTCTCGACGTTGAGGCGAAGCAGCCTGCTTGCGGCAGTGGCGACCTCTTCGACCCAAGACTCCTGTGCCTTCTCTGTGGCCTCGATGCGCTCGTAGCCGTTCTCCTTCATGTAATCGACGATCGAGCCAATGAGGTCGATGTGCTGGACGTTGCTCACGATCATGTTGGCCAGCACGGACGGGCTTCCCGGACCAGTGACGAGGAACAGGTTGGGGAAGCCGTGGGCCATGAGGCCGAGGTAGGCCTTCGGTCCTCGACTCCAGCCGTCGCTGGGCTGCTCGCCCTTCTCGTTGCGGATGTTTGCCTGCTCGAGAGCGCCGGTGAAGGCATTGAAGCCGATCGCGAAAACGATCAGATCAACCTCGTAGTGGTGGTTCTCGGTCTGGATCCCGGTAGGGGTGATCCGCACGATGGGGTCGGCCTGGACGTCGACCAAGGTGACGTTGTCACGGTTGAAGGTGTCGTAGTAGCCGGTGTCGACACACAGGCGACGAGAACCGATCGGGTACTCGGTTGGTACGAGGATCTCGGCTTTGGTCGGATCCTTGACGATCGACCGGATCTTGTCGCGTACGAACTCCGAGACGATGTCGTTGGCTTCTTTCGTGGTCCCCTGGTCGGTGAAGACGCCGTTCATGGTGTGACCGCCGTAGGCCCACCGCTCCTCGAGCAGTGTCTGCTGTTCTTCTGGCGTGTACTCGGCAGCGGTCTTCACACCAAGGGGCACGGGTGCGGCGGCCGGATGCTGCTGGAGGTCGGCCCAGACCGCGTCGATGCGCGAAGCGATATCGGCGTATTTCGATCGATCGAGTGGCGCGTTGTTGGCCGGGATGGAGTAGTTGGCAGTGCGGTGGAAGACGAACAGCTGGTCGGCTGTCTCGGCGAGCACGGGGATGGCCTGTACGCCCGAGGAGCCGGTCCCGATGATGGCGATCCGCTTGCCTTCGGTCTCCACGTGGTGGTGAGGCCACTCCGAGGTCTGGACCCATTCGCCCTGGAAGACGTCCAAGCCTTCAAACTCTGGCTTGCGAGGCTTGGAGAGCTGCCCGCTCGCCATGACGAGGAAACGGCAGGTGTACGACTCGCCCCTGTCGGTGGTCACGGTGTAGCGGTTGCTCGCGGGCTCCCACTGGGCACCGGTCATCCAGGTGTCGAATTGGAAATGTCGCTTGATGTCGTACGTCGTCGCGACGTGGTCGAGGTAGGCAAGGATCTCGGGCTGTGCGGGATAACGCTCAGTCCATTCCCACTCTTCATACAGGTCCTGGTCGAAGAAGAAGCAGTAGTAGTAGCTCTCGATATCGACGCGCGCTCCTGGGTAACGATTGTGGTACCAAACGCCGCCGACGTCGGCCGCCGACTCGATGCCCAACACGGCGAGACCTTGCTCTCGATAGCGATGCATGGCGTAGATCCCGCCCATTCCGGCACCGATGACGACGACGTCGTAGTCGACGCTTCTCTCGTCGTTCTGTCCGACTGTTTCCCCGGCCATGATTTCTCTCGCTTTCTCGAGCCATGCCTCGTCAATATGTGACAAATGTCCAAGTTTGGTGGAGCGAGTGTGACTCTAACGAGCAAAATTGGTCGTCAACAAGGGACCAAAGACCCGAATGGGGCGGCGTACGGCTGACCAGGATTAACTCCACCGAGTCGGCCTATCAGTGCAATTATTGGGACGGATGTATTGATTCTGAGTGAGCCATTTTCACCCTGCAATTGCAGTGTTTTTAGGGCATATATCGGTCCTGTTCGGCACTCTGACCGCCTTGACTAGCGGGTGAATCCGAGTATGTTGAAGCCATTCTTCGCAGGTGATGCCGATCACACATCGACCGAGGCTTTGTGAAGGATCCTCGCTGTGTTCCAAGCCCGTTGAACGATCCAAGGAGTTAGTCCATGTCCGCAACCCCCACTAGCGAGCAGTTGTCCGATCTGACGCTGCGATGGCTGACCGAGTTCGAGTCGGCGCTCACGGCCAAGGACGCTGTGCTCCTGGATCAGCTCTTCGTCGAGGACTCCTACTGGCGCGACGTTGTCTCCTTCACCTGGGACCTCCGCCAGATGGTCGGGCGTGAGGGCATCAAGGACGTGCTGCTCAGCGTTGCCGACGACATCGCCCCTCGGGACTTCCGACTTTCCTCCACGTTCCCTGGTCCTGCCATCACCTCAAATGCAGGGCTGGACTACATCGAGGCATACATCGAATTCGACACCGCACAGGGCGGAGGGTCAGGCTTCTTACGCCTTAACATCGATGAGTCTGCGCCGACCGGCGTGGCGGCATGGGCGCTCTACACACGGCTCGAGACCCTCAAAGGTTTCGAGCCTGCCACCGAGCGGCCCCATGCGTACGGTGTCCACGGCAAGGGCGGCCAGGAGAACTGGCTCGATCAGCGCACGAAGCTTCAGGCGTTCGAGGACCGGGATCCCATCGTGCTCATCGCTGGCGGTGGTCACTCAGGAATCATGGCCGCGGTGGCGCTGGAGAAGCTCGGCGTCGAGGCTCTCGTTGTCGACAAGAACGAGCGTGTGGGCGACAACTGGCGCAAGCGCTACTACTCCCTCGCGCTCCACAACCCGACGATCATGTCGACGATGCCCGACATGCCGTTTCCAGAGACCTTCCCCGAGTACCTTCCGAAGGACAAGCTGGCGAACTGGCTCGAGGCGTACGTCGACGCCAAGGACGTGAACTTCTGGACCTCCACCGAGTTCCTCGGGGGCACGTATGACGAGGATCGCAGGGAGTGGACCGTCAAGGTTCGTCGCGGTGACGGCACCGAGCGCACTATGCATCCCAAGCACGTCATCATGGCCACCGGGGGAGTGGGTGGGACGCCGCGAGTTCCGAAACTGACGGGCATCGATGCATTCGAGGGCCACGTGACGCACTCGTCCCATTTTGGCGAAAGCGCGGAGTTCGCAGGCAAGAAGGCGTTGGTCGTGGGGATGGGCACGAGCGCCCACGATCTTGCATTCAACCTTTACAACAACGGTGCAGACGTCACGATGATGCAGCGCAGCCCGACGTCGATCGTGCAGCTCGATACGGCCAACATGGCGTACGCCACGTACACGGACGGCACGCCGCTTGACCAGGCTGACGTCAAGGCTGGAGCCGACTACATCTACCCCATCCTGGTCGCCGGTCTCGGCGCCTACACCCAGATGACCGAGGAGATCGACAAGGATCTCCACGAGAAGCTGCGTGCCGCGGGCACGAAGCTCGATATCGGTGAGGATGGCACGGGCTGGTTGATGAAGTTCCTGCGCTACGGCGGCGGCTACTACCTCAACGTCGGTGCGTCCGACGTCATCGTGGAGGGTGGCATCAAGCTTATCCAGGCCTCCGACGTGGAGACGTTCGTCAAGGACGGGGCCCAGCTGACCGACGGCACCACCCTCGACTTCGATCTGATCGTCCTCGCGACCGGCTTCGAGAACCAGCAGACCGAGGTGGCGCGCTACTTCGGCCAAGAGTTAGCGGACAAGGTGGGAGAGATCGCCGGGTTTGCTGACGACGGCGAAGTACGCAACTCGTGGCGCCCGACCGCACAGGAGGGACTCTGGATCTGCATCGGTGGCTTCCAGCAGAACCGGATCTACTCGCCACAGCTCGCCATTCAAATCAGGGCCCAGCTCAACAACCTGATCCCCGCGTCGTTCCCGCGGCCTCGTACCTCGCTTGAGTCGGTGCTTTCGTGACGGGTCTGTTGCTGGTCACCGGTGCCACGGGGCTAGCTGGTTCCAACATCGTCGAGGTCGCCCTCAAGCACGGCAAGCGCGTGCGTGCACTGGTGCGCGACGCGTCGCAGGCCGGACCTCTTGAGGCGATCGGCGCCGAAGTCTTCCAAGGCGACATCACCGATCCGGATTCCCTCGCGAGGGCGATGGAGGGGGTCGATGAGGTGATTCATGCCGCCGCGGCGCTGAGCGGACCCTGGCGTGTCCTCACCGACGACGACATGTGGGCGGTCAATTACCAAGGCGCTGTCAACGTCCTCGACGCCGCTGCAGCGGCAAACGTGACGCGCACCGTGATGATCGACTCGAACTCGATCTTCGACTGGAGCTTCACCCAGAAGGAGATCGCGCCGATCATTCCCTTCAGCGACGTCGACTCGCACTATGTGCGATCCAAGCGCGCCGCCTACCTCGTGGGTCTGCACCGTGCTGCCCTAGGCCAGAACATCGTCTTCGTGACTCCGGGCGCGATCTACGGTCCAGGGATCTTCACCGACCGCGCCCTCGACGGCACGACCTTCACGCGGCTGATCTTGCGGGGCTTGGTAGGCGAACTAGAGTCGTTCCCGAGTTTCCCTATGGCGTGGGTCTATGTTCCTGACCTCGCCGAGGTATGCGTGCGCGCGCTAGACAAGGGCGTAACGGGCCACCGCTACATCGGGATGGGCACGGAGGACGACGTCATGAGCATCGGTGCGTTCTGCAATGAGGCCAATGAAATCGCCGGTGTCGACTTCCGTGTGGAGGACATCGATCCGAAGTCGACTGCCGGGCCCAAGCTTGGCACGTTTGCTCAGTTTGGTGAGCGGGTCTTCGCCAAGCCGTTCGTCGACTGCTCCGTCACCACCAAGGTTCTCGGGCACGAGCCCACACCTCACCGGCAAGCGTTGGAGACAACGATCGAGTGGCTCAGGGACACCGGGTCGCTCGCTTAAACGGACTGCCGAATCGTGTCAAATACACCAAAACGTAATCGGCTCACCCGTCATGCGGGTGGGCCGAATTCGTTGCAATTGGAGCAAACCAGTTGCGCATCGCACCCACTTCGGGGGACCCAGAAACGCCATATCGTTTAGTTATGTACAAATGTACAAATTCTGTGGTTGAGTGACCTCACATGTGACTTGTCTCACAACGTCCGTCGCCCGATCGACGTGTGAGGCAAGGTCTCCCAACTAAGGACGGTCTATGAAGTTCACACGCTTGGCGTTTGCCGCCACAGTTAGTGCCGCACTCCTCTTGAGTGCTTGCAGCAGCTCCGACGATGGTTCGTCTGGCGGCTCCGACGGCGACAAGGCCGCCTCGAGCGGCCCCATCACCGACAAGGACGTAGCCACGGCGCTTGCGTACGTCGGTGGCGAGGGCGGCAAGGCCGACTCGTCGCTCGATCCCTTCGTCATCGGCTTCGTCAACAACCAAGGTGGTGTGCCGTCGTTCCAAGAGCAAGAAGCTGCCGCTGATGGTGCTGTCTACTTGATCAACAACAAGCTGGGCGGCATCGACGGTCACCCAGTCGAGCTGAAGAAGTGCTTCATTCAGGCTGAGGAAGACGGTCAGAAGTGCGCGGGCCAGTTGCTCGATGCCAAGGTCAATGTGGGAGTTCTTGCTTTGTCGGTCTTCGGCAACAAGTCGTTCTACGACCTTGTTGGCCAAAAATTCCCCGTGATCAACAGCGTGTCCGTGATGCCTGAGGACTCCACCAGCAAGGACGTCTACGCTCTCGACGGCGGCGGCCTCGGCGCGATGTACGCCATGGCGCAGAATGCTGAGGACGCCGGATACAAGAGCTTGGCGATCATCACGACGAGCAACCCGGCCGGCAAGTTCCTGCTGGCCAACGTGGTGCTGCCGGACCTCAAGGCCCGTGGCATTGCCGCAAAGGTTGCCTACATGGATGAAGGCTCCACCACGCCGCAGTATGTGACTGCGCTTCAGACCACTGGTGCGGCAACCGCCGATGCTGTTCAGCTCATCCCCTCGGGTGTCGCTGGCTGTGTTGCGACGTACGACGCCATGAAGCAGATTTCACTCAAGAAGCCCGTCGTGACGGTCATCACGTGCTCCAATGATCCAATGCCGGAAAAGACCGGCGGTGGCGCTGATGGCTGGATCCTGTCAGGTCAGTCGGACATCATGGAGGTCAACACGGACCAGTCCAACACGGTCCGTCATTCCATGGAAGCCCAGGGCGGCGACAAGTTCATCAACATCGGCAACGTCCCGAAGGGCTTCGGAGACATCCTCTCCCTCGCGAAGTTCGCGAGGACGATCGGCTACGACAAGATCACGCCCGAGGCGATGAACGAGCAAATCCTGGCCTTCAAGGGTCCGGATGGGATGATCCCCGGCACGATCGACGGTGGCGCCCACACGCTCCAGCCCGGTCTGTGTGGCAACGCAGCATCCAACGTCGTCTACAAGGACGGCAAGTGGGAGCCGCTCGAGCCCTACAAGATGACCGTCAAGTAAGCGGCATCAGCACGGAGAGCGCATGAGTGTGGGGAGTGACCATGACGGTTACTCCCCACACTTGCCAGTTGTTGCGGGCGTTGTGTTGGTCAGACGTCCTTGACCGACGTGTTGGATCCCTTGTAGCCAGCGGTGAACCCTCCGTCGACGAGGTTCATGGTGCCGGTGATGAAGCTCGCCTTGTCCGACAGGAGGAACGTGATGAGGTTGGCGACCTCATCGGGCTGACCGAGGCGGGCGACCGGGTGCTGCTTCGCAAGCACAGCGCGACGCTCTTCGGTTGAGTTGTTGACCATGAGCGGGGTCTCGATGTAGCCGGGCCCGATCGCGTTGACGCGGATGCCTTGGTCCGCATATTCGAGGGCTGCTGCCTTGGTGAGTCCCACGATGCCGTGCTTGGCGGTCACGTAGGCCGCGTTGCCGTAGACGCCTTGGGTGCCTGCGATGGACGAGACGTTGACGATCGATCCACCCCCGGATTTGAGGATGGCGGGGATCTCGTAGCGCAGACCGTAGAGCACGCCATCGAGGTTCACCGACATGCAACGACGCCACTCGTCGAGGTCCATCTCGTGGATGTATGTGCCCGAGGCGCCGATGGCGACGTTGTTGAGCGCGAAGTGAAGACCGCCGTAGGTATCGACGGCGAAGTCGACCGCGTCCGCGCTCTGTGACGCAATCGAGACGTCCATGTGGAAGGGGGAGGCGTTGCCGCCCGCCTCGGCGATCTCCTCAGCAACGGTCTTGGCCGAGTCGAGGGAGATGTCGGCGATCACGACGTTGGCGCCTTGGCTGGCGAGGTCCCGTGCGGTGGCCGCACCGATGCCCGACCCGCCGCCGGTCACGATGGCTGTCTTGCCTGCGAATCCGTTGTCTGTCATACAGGTTCCTTTGCGTGGTGCGTGGTGAATGGTGCCTTAGGGGGAATGGAAGACGTCAGTCGGGAAGTTCTTCGTAGCCGACTTTGCCGCCGGAGGTGACGAGCTTGCCCCAGTGCATGCCGGGGAAGTGGGCGGCTGCGAAGGGGATGTCGCGCTTGAGAATGAGGTTGCGCATACGCTCGATGGAGGCATGGGCTGCGGCGCTGTCGACGTTGGACGTGGAGTCCCAGCCGATCTCGAACAACTCGGGCTGTGTGTGTACGAGGTCGCCGATAAGCA
>JAOPXA010000293.1 GCA_025965395.1 Nocardioidaceae bacterium
CCAGTGACTTGACGACCAAGGCGCCGTCGAACGACTCGTGCGCGACGGCCGACACGGTGCCGCGCAGGCTCTGGGCCTGGGTCAGGCGCGGACTCTGCCAGCGCTGGTAGCCGATGTTGACGATGAACAGAAGCGGGAAGACCACCAGACCGACGCCGGTGAGCACGACATCTGCGGCGAGCATCGAGGCGATAGCTGCGACGAGCATTGCAATCACGCCGATCGCCATCGGGAGGGGGTTGAAGACGGACCAGACTGCTTCCACGTCGGCGTTGGCGTTGGAGAGCAGCTGACCTGTGGGGTGGCGCTGGTGCCAGGCGAGCGGGAGGTTGAGGTACTTGCGCGTGACCTGGCGACGGTAGTCGGCGATCAGGCGTTGGAAGACGATGCCGCCTGCGAGCCGGCGACCCACGACACCGACCGCACGCAGCAGCGCGACCGACATGAAGAGAAGCACACCGGTCACAAGTCCGCCGGTGAGGACCTCGCCCTTGGCGAACGATGGGCGGATCACGTGGTCGGTGGCCCATCCGAGCACCCACGCGTCAGCGACCGTCATACCGCCGTAGAGCACCGAGCAGACGACCGCGATCGTGAACATCCGCTTCTGTTCGCGCATACCGCGAGCCAGAACCGCGAGTCCGCGGCGCGTGAGGTGATCGTTGTCGTCGAGGGTGGTTCTCAGTTCGTCAACGGACAAGGTGGCCAGTGGCTTTCAAGGTCTCTTTCACCTGTCTGATCGTGAGCTCACCAAAGTGGAACACGCTGGCGGCGAGCACAGCATTGGCGCCGGCGTCGATCGCTGCGGGGAAGTGCTCCAGCTTGCCGGCTCCGCCGCTGGCGATCAGCGGCACCTGTGTAACGCTGCGGACCGCCCGAATCATTTCCAGATCGAAGCCGTTTTTTGTGCCGTCTGCGTCCATCGAGTTGAGCAGGATCTCGCCAGCGCCGAGCTCGGCGGCCGTGCGGGCCCATTCGACGGCGTCGAGGCCAGCCGACGTGCGACCGCCGTGAGTCGTGACCTCATACCCGCTGGGCTGGTCACTGCTGCGGCGCGCGTCGACGCTGAGCACGAGCACTTGGTTGCCGAAACGGTGGGCGATCTCGCGGATCACTTCGGGGCGCGCGATGGCGCCGGTGTTGATGCCGACCTTGTCCGCGCCAGCCCTGAGCAGGGTGTTGACGTCTTCGGCGGTGCGCACTCCCCCGCCGACAGTGAGCGGTATGAAGACCTGTTCTGCCGTGCGGCTCACAACGTCCCAGGTGGTTTCGCGACTGTCGGACGAGGCGGTGATGTCGAGGAAGGTGAGCTCGTCAGCGCCTTCCGCGTCGTAGACCTTGGCCATCTCGACGGGGTCGCCCGCGTCACGCAGGTCGACGAAGTTGACGCCTTTGACGACGCGTCCCCGGTCGACGTCGAGGCAGGGGATGACACGCACGGCAAGGCTCACCGAACGAGGATATCGGGTGGTGCGTGGGGTGTTGAAACTGTCGGCGGTTGTTGGTAGAATCGAACACATGTTCGAGGATATCTTGGAGGTCGAGACCGACATGGTTTTCGACGCGTCTCCTGAAGAAGATCTCGACATGATCGGCTGGTATGACCTCGACAGGGCTCTCGAAGCAGCGGCGGCAGATCCTGACTGCGATCCACTCTCTTATGGTGAGATTCATGTCGACGAGATCCAGGCGTGCGAGCGGCTCATTCGCTTTGCCCAGCAGCGCCAGGCAGAGCTGGTTGATCGGCTCTACAAAGACCGCACGTCGATTAAGAACGCGCGCAGCGAGTTCATTGCCACGGATGCCCAGATCGCCCAGTCCGTATGCGCTGAGGTCGCGATGGCTCGGCAGATCTCGATGTCGAGCGCGCAGACACAGTTTGGTCTCGGCGCTGGGTTGAGCCGTCTGCCGTTGATCAAGGACCTGTTCGGGCAAGGCTTGATCTCTGAGCGCCTCGCCAAGATCGTGGTCAACGAGACTTCGGGGCTCTCCTACGAAGACTCCCTCCGTCTCGACAACGAGATTGCCTGGCAGGTCACCGAGATGACCGTCAAGCAGGCCGCTGCGCTCACCCGAAGCGTCGTCATGACGTTCGACACCCACGCGGCGGAGGTGACAGCCCGACGCGCTCGCGACGACCGGTTCATCACTCTGAACCCGCTCGACCACGCGATGGCGTCGATCAACATCCGCGCGGGCGCAGAGCAGGCAGCGGCGATGTTCAAGGCGCTTGACGTGCATGCGCGCGGTGTCGAGGCGGGCGGCGACAACCGCACCGTGGGCCAGATCATGGTCGACACCGCGTTCACCTGGATCACGGGGCACAAGTCGATGGCCGATGTGCCGATCGAGGTTCACCTCGTGATGACCTCCGACGCGCTCTTCGGTGCTGACGATGCGCCCGCCCGCTTGGAGGACTACGGGCCGATTCCCGCGTCACTGGCGCGTCAGTTGTCGGCCGACAGCAAGACGTGGCTCCGGCGGCTTTTCACTGACCCGATCGATCACACAGCGCTGCAGCTTGACCCCAAGCGACGTCGCTTCGACGGACGCCTCGCGCGGCTCATCAATGCTCAAGATCAGCAATGCCGCCGACCGTTTTGCGACTGCCGGATACGCCACAAAGACCACATCGAGCCCTTCGATGGCACCAACACCGTGCGGAGCAACGGTCAGGGGCTGTGTCAGCGGTCGCACACCACCAAGCACCTCCCCGGTTTCAAGGTCAGCGCCCAGGACGATGGCTCGATCCGGTGGATCACACCGACGGGACACTCATACACCTCCCGAAGACCGCCCGTTCTCGGTCAGTTGACGACTAAACCGGTTCCTCGCACGGAGCCCTCCTACGTGGAGATCGACCTGCGCAAGATGTTGTTCGCGCATCGGCAATCTCGCGCGCACTAGTCGTCACCTGGCTCGATTGAGTTGTTTATCCACAGATTTTGATCCGGTGAGAGACATTTTGTGTGTCTGCCGATACCTTTGCTGCACCGATGGAACGATCGAGGTGCTGATGAGACGACCCTGGGGCCGCCCGGCCGCCCAAGCGTTCGCCGCTGGGTGCGTGGTCGTGCTCGCCTCGGCATGCAGTAGTTCCACCGATCCGATCGAGCCCAAAGACCCCAAGATTTCTGCCGCAACCCCCACCGCCGTGGCGCCGACACTGCCGCCGGCTGCGGCTGCGGACACACCCGAGGGAGCGATTGCGTTCGTCGAGCACTACGTCGAGCTGCTGAACTATGCATCGGACACCGGTGACGTCACGGCGCTGCGGGCTGCTTCGGATCCGACGTGCAAAGGGTGCAACAGCTACATCAAGCTCTACGAGGAGACCTATGCGAATGGTGGGTATTTCAGGGATCCCGGCTGGAAAGTCTCCGAGATATCGAGCGACGTTCTTGACGGCGCCCGAGTAATCTTTCTGGACATCGACGCGCCTGGGGGCTCCCAACGTCAAACTACGACCGCACCAGTCGAAGCCACGATGGACCGGAACTACAAACTCGCTTCGCAGGTGATTCGTAGTGGCTCAGGATGGTCAATCTCATATTTGGGGAGGCAGGCGGAATGAAGCGGCTTGCTGATATGACTACGACCGCGATTGCGGTCGGACTTTGCCTGATTGGCCTTGGCTTTCAAGTTGCCTATGCGGGCGTTGAGGTATCTCCGGATGACGACGCCAAAATAATTCTCGACGGCGACAAGTTTAAACCCGGCAAACCCAACCACGGCACTCCAATCGGCGACAACTCACCCGACGGCAAGCCCCAAGAGCCCGCGTTGCAATGGCATTGCTACATCGACACCGAGGCACCAGGGAACCCCACGCGCTGCATCCTGCGAGGGTTTGAGGACACGGGCCCCAACGATCCGAACCGCCCGACCTTGACTCCAGGAATGGTGCTCGAGGCGACGCGCGAACTAGGGCTGCCGCGGCTGTCGGTCAACATTCAGCCGGGTGTCGAGACGCTCGTCAACTTCGACACGATCTTCTACACCAGGCCGCAGTCATTCGAGCGTTCGGTCGACTTGCTGGGGTACAACGTCGACGTGTCGGCGGTCGGAATCTCGTACGGCTGGCACTACGGAGACGGCACCAGCCAGACAACCTCCTCGGCCGGCCGCGAATACCCTCACAAGGACGTCAAGCACCAATACCGCGAGAAGGCCGATCAAGTCACGCCACGCGTGGACGTGACCTATCGAGTTCGCTATCGCGTCGACGGCGGGCCTTGGCAGACCATCGATCAGACGCTGACAGCCGAAGGACCGACCACGAACTTGCGGGTGCGCGAAGCCATACCCGTGCTGACGATTCGAGGGTGACTGTCCTCAGCGAGAGACAGCGGCAAGCGCCTCGGGCAACGTGAACGCGCCCGCATACAGCGCCTTGCCGACGATTGCACCCTCGACGCCGATGTCCGTCAGCGAGGCAATGGCGACAAGGTCGGCCACGCTCGACACGCCACCGGACGCAACAACCGGCTTGTTCGTCTGCTCGCATACCGAACGGAGCAGCTCGAGATTCGGCCCGAGCAACGTCCCGTCCTTGGTGACATCAGTCACGACATAGCGAGCGACACCGTCGTTCTCGAGCCGCGCCAAGACCTCGAACAATTCTCCCCCGTCCTCGGTCCAACCGCGGGCAGCGAGCGTGCGCCCGCGCACATCGAGACCGATGGCGATCTGGTCACCGTGCGCCGCAACGACCTTGGCGCACCACTCGGGGTTCTCGAGCGCGGCGGTGCCGAGGTTGACGCGCGTACAACCGGTGGCAAGTGCAGCGGCAAGTGAAGCGTCATCACGAATGCCGCCCGAAAGCTCGACCTTGACGTCGAGGCGCCCGACAACTTCGGCAAGAAGCTCACGATTCGAGCCACGACCGAACGCTGCATCGAGATCGACCAGGTGGATCCACTCCGCACCATCGGTCTGCCACTGCAACGCGGCCCCAAGCGGATCTCCGTATGAGGTCTCGGATCCGGCAGCGCCTTGAACAAGGCGCACCGCCTGACCATCGGCAACGTCTACGGCGGGGAGCAGTTCGAGGTAAGTCACGAGAATGAATCGTACTTGCCGGTCTTGCGAAGGCGCCTAGAGCGTCGCGATCCAGTTGCGCAAGAGGTGCGCTCCAGCGTCGCCGGACTTCTCTGGGTGAAACTGCGTGGCCCAGAGCGGGCCGTTCTCGACTGCAGAGACGAACCTGTCGCCGCCGTACGACGTCCATGTGACCTTGGGCGCAGGAATGGAAGGCGTGGGATCGAGCAACCACTCGCGCACACCGTAGGAGTGCACGAAGTAGAACCGCTCATCCTCGATACCCGCGAACATCGCTGACTTCTCCGGCGGCTCGACGGTGTTCCAGCCCATGTGGGGCACGATCTCGGCCTGGAGCCCCTCGACGGTGCCCGGCCACTCGCCACACCCGACCGTGCGCACACCGTGCTCGATGCCCTCGGCAAACAGGATCTGCATACCGACACAGATGCCGAGCACCGGGCGCGAAGCGATGAGGCGGCGCTCGATGATGCGCTCACCACCGACCGAATGCAGCCCGGTCATGCAGGCCTCGTAGGCGCCCACACCGGGGACGAGCAGACCGTCAGCGTGCTCGGCGACCTTGGCATCCGACGTCAGGACGGCCTCCGCGCCGGCGCGCTCGATGGCGCGCACGGCAGAGCGGAGGTTGCCCGAGCCGTAGTCCAGAACTGCGACCGTTACGGTCACAAAGCACCCTTGGTGCTGGGGATGCCCGTCTCGCGCGGGTCAAACGCCACAGCGTCACGCAGCGCACGAGCGACGGCTTTGTACTGGGCTTCGGCGATGTGGTGCGGGTCGCGGCCACCCAGCACGGTGACGTGCATCGTGATGCCTGCGTGATGCGCCAAGGACTCAAAGACGTGCGAGGTCAGCGAGCCGGTGTACTGGCCGCCGATGATTGCCGTGACCTGGCTTTCGGGCTCGCCGGTGTGTACGAAGTAGGGACGCCCCGATACGTCGACGACCGCCTGAGCAACGGCTTCGTCGAGTGGCACGAGCGCATCGCCGTAGCGGCGGATGCCGACCTTGCCGCCCAGCGCCTCGCGAATCGCCTGCCCGATGCAGATCGCGGTGTCCTCGACGGTGTGGTGGGCGTCGATGTGAATGTCGCCCTCGGACTGGACCGTGAGGTCGATGAGCGAGTGGCGAGAGAAAGCCGTGAGCATGTGGTCATAGAAACCGACGCCCGTCGAGATCTGGTGCTGGCCGGTCCCGTCGAGATCGAGCTCGACGATCACGTGGGACTCAGATGTCTTGCGTTCGATCCGCGATGTACGTGCGCTCATTCCAGCACCTCCTGTAAGGCCGTATAGAAACGTTGCATCTCGGCGGGGGTCCCGACCGAGACGCGCAACCATCCCTGGGGTCCAGTCTCCCGGATCAGCACCCCACGGTCGAGCAGACCCTGCCATACGGCGTGTCTGTCGGGGAAGATTCCGAAAAGAACGAAGTTGGCATCGGACTCCGCGACCTTCACACCGTGACCCGTGAGCCAGTCGACCAACTCGTCGCGCGTGTCGCGCAGCTGGGCCACATTGGCCAACAACTCGTCGGTATGACGCAAAGCCGCAACCGCGACGGCCTGCGTCACCGCTGACAAGTGATAGGGCAGCCGGACGACCCGCAGCGCATCGATGATCGCGCTGTGGGCGGCGACATAACCCAGCCGTCCCCCGGCGAACGCGAATGCCTTGCTCATCGTGCGCGTGACGAGCAGCCGCGGGTGGTCGGCCAGCAGTTCGAGCGCGCTCGGCGTGCCCTCGCGGCGGAACTCGGCATACGCCTCGTCGATCACGACAACGCCTGGCGCGACGTCAAGGATGGCTCGGACGACGTCGAGCGGGAGCGCGGTGCCGGTCGGGTTGTTGGGCGACGTGAGGATCACGACATCGGGCTGTTCGGTACTCACGAGGGCGAGGGCCGCGTCGATGTCGATGCCGAAGTCCTCGCGCCGTTGGCCCGTCACCCAGCGCGTGTGGGTGTTGCGTGCGTACTCGGGATACATCGAGTA
>JAOPXA010000330.1 GCA_025965395.1 Nocardioidaceae bacterium
TAAAGTCGCACGTCTGGGGCATTGGCGCAGTTGGTAGCGCGCTTCGTTCGCATCGAAGAGGTCAGGAGTTCGAATCTCCTATGCTCCACCAGAATGTCCGGAGGGAAACCTCCGGAACCTCCCGCGCATCTGCACTGGTGTCGACGAGCTGAGAGGTCTGAGCACATGAGATCTATTGCTGTGAGATCGCTTGGGGTCGGGTCGGCGGTGTGGGCCGTCTTGATGGTGGGTTGGTTCCTCCTTCTGGGCGCCAATTCCGATGCCGACGTCAGCCCGTCTGCCGAGACTTTCTCGCCGCTACCTCCGACGTCGTCGGAGCTGGTATTTACCTTCGGCTACATCGCGCTGATTCTCGCTTTGTGTGTCGTGCTCAGCTTCGTCGTGCTATCGCGCAGAGCAACGAGCAGGTCGCGGGTCATCGTCGACGATGCGCGGGCGGCTGACCGTTTTGCCAGGCGGGCAGGACGCCTGGGTCGTGGGTGACGAGTCCGCGACGAAGGCAGAAGCTCAGCCGTTGATCCATCCAACCTGTACGTTTGTCTCTATTCGTGAGGTTGATCGATGGAGGAAAACGTGTCCGGTGACTCGCAAGTAGATGCCGCATCAGCAACGCCTGACTACGACGTCGTCGTGGTGGGCGCGGGCATGGGCGGCATCTACGCCGTGCACAAGTTCAAGCAAGAGGGCCTCTCGGTCGTCGGCTTTGAGGGTGCGCCGGACGTCGGGGGAGTCTGGTACCACAACCGCTATCCGGGCGCGCGCGTCGACGTCGAGAGCTTTGACTACTGCTTCTTCTTCGATCCCGCGCTGTATCAAGAGTGGAAGTGGACCGAGCGGTACCCTCCGCAACCCGAGATCCTGGCCTACCTAGGCCACGTCGCGGACCGCTATGACGTACGTCGGCACTTTAGTTTCAACACCTGGGTCAGCGGCGCGCAGTGGAACCCTGAAAACAATTGGTATGAAGTCACGACCGACACCGGGCAATCCGTCACGGGTCGCTTCCTCGTGATGACCACCGGGCAGCTCTCGAAGGCGCGCAAGCCAAACTTCCCCGGGCTGGACGACTTCGAGGGCGAATGGGTCCAGACGTCGCACTGGCCCGATCGTCATGTCCAGTTGGAGGGCCGCAAGGTCGGCATCATCGGCACCGGGTCCTCCGGGTCGCAGGCGATCACCGAGATCGCGAAGGTCGCTGACCACTTGACCGTCTTCCAGCGCACGCCCAACTACGCCATCCCGGCGCTCAACGGTCCTTTGGACCGGGAGAAGTACGACGAGCTCGCCGCACGCGTGCCCGAGGTTTGGGAAGGTCTCCAGAAGCTTGGCGCGGCGGCAAACATCCCTTCATTCGTGGGGCTCTCGACCGACTTCACGCCTGAGGAGCAGCAAGCAATCCTCGAGGATCGCTGGAGGAACGTGGGTGGTCAGTCGATTGTCGCCATCTTCCTCGACCAAGGAATCAGCGACGAAGCGAATGCTCTGGTGTCCAACTTTGCGCGCGACGAAGTGCGCAGGATCGTCAAGGATCCCGAGGTGGCGGAGATCCTGGTGCCTGATGCTTATCCGATCGGCACGCGTCGACTCGCCGTCACGTCGGGCTACTACGAGACATTCAACCGGGACAACGTGACGCTCGTCGACCTTCTCGCTGACCCGATCGAGACGATCACGGCGACGGGCATCAAGACGCGCGACCATGAGTACGACCTTGACTTGATCGTCTTCTCGCTGGGCTTCACTGCGTTTACGGGCTCGATCGACAACGCCAACATCCGCAACGAGGCGGGCAAGCAGCCCAGTGACAACTGGAAGCGCGGCCCCAAGACATACCTGGGTCTGACGACACGGGAGTTCCCCAACCTGTTTCTCGTGACCGGGCCGGGGAGTCCGTCGGTGCTGGCCAACATGATCGTCGACAACGTGCAGCACGTCGATCTCGTGGCGGGGATCATTGCCTACATGTCCGACCACGGCTACACCCGCATCGAGCCGAGCGAGGCCGCCCAGGACGCGTGGGGGGAGCATGTGCAGGAGGTCGCCCGGCCGTTGATCAGGTACCGCACCGAGAACTACATGGTGCACGTCAACAAGGACGACGGCAGCCGGGTGTTCATGCCCTACGCCGGTGGCTACGCGCGGTATGTCGAAGAGTGCAAGCGGATCATCGCCAACGACTACGAGGGGTTCGAGTTCGCCTAGGCGTACCCGCGGGGTGCGGAGCGCCTAGGATCGCGACATGACCTCAGGACGCCTTGAAGGAAAGCTCGCGATCGTCACCGGAGCGGCGAAGGGGGCGGGCGCGGCGAGTGCGACGCTCTTCGCGCGTGAGGGCGCCGAGGTGGTGCTCGTCGACATCGATGACGTACGAGGCGAGGCCGTCGCTCATACGCTCACGGCCGAGGGACTGACTGCGCGCTACCTGCACTGCGACGTCGCACGGGAGGACGAGATCCGCGCTCTCGCGGCGACCGTGGTCGCCGAGCACCGCGCGCCAGACGTCCTCTTCAACCACGCCGGCACGGTCGAGGTGCGCAAGCTGATCGACACCTCGCTCGACGACTGGGAGCGGCAACTGCGGATCAATGTGACCAGTATGTTCGTCATGTCGCGCGAGTTCCTGCCGCCGATGATCGCCGCTGGTGGCGGCGTCATCCTCAACACGTCATCGATCTCGGGGTTCACCGTGGCGCCTCTCGAGGCGGTGTACTGCGTGAGCAAGGGCGCGATCTTGCAGCTGACCCGGTCGATCGCGATCGAGTACCGCGAAGACGGCATCCGGTGCAACGCGATCTGCCCGGGCTTCATGCGTACGGATCACGGTCTCAAAGAGCTTGCCGACCTGCAGAGCCACGGCGATCCGATCTCGTTGGACGCTGTCGCGCAGACGCAGGGCCGGATGTGCGAGCCGGAGGAATTCGCGAGCGTGGCTCTCAACCTCGTGAGCGACGAGACCTCGTTCATCAACGGCGCGAGCGTCGTCGTCGACAACGGCTCGACCGTCATCACCTGACCCCCCTCCACCCCCCCCAACCCGAAATCCGTGGGTCTGGCACCGTCTCGCATCGCCATACGGCGTGAAAGCCACGGATTTCGGGGATCTGCGTCGGGGATCTGCGTCGGGGATCTAGGGGCGGGAGCGGTGGGGCCGTATGAGCGTTGCGGCGACGGTCGCGGCGAGGACGACTGCGGTCAGGATCAGCCAGGCGGCCCAGTAGGGCCGGTTGAGGATCGTGTCGTTGTCGGGCTTGCCACCCATACGCGAGAGCACGGTGAGGGCGACGACCGTGATCGTCCCCCATACGACAAGCGCGATCGCCGCGGGCTTCTGGGTTGCGGCGGGAAGCACGCGTGAAGCGACGAAACATACGGCGATCGTGAGCGGAGCCAGGATGCCGTCATGGATCACGAGACCCGCCGCGAGGAAGATCACGATCGAGCGAAGCTGGTCGAAGTCGAAGTCCCGCATCAACCACAGGCCGTTCAGACCCACGGCGACGCCGATCACGATCAGGACGGCACGGATGGCTCTCATGCGAACACCTCGATCTTCGTGACCCACTTGGTCTGCAGGACCCCGGGTCGGTTGGGGGCGATGACGCGGCACGGGTAGCCGTGGTCGGGATTGAGTACTTCGCCGTTGAGCTTCAGAGCCAAGAGCGTTCGCTCGTCCTCGACGAACTGATGCGGAAGCTCGCTCTTGCCGAAGGCGCCGCGGGTCTGGAGCGAGGTGAGGAACATTCTCGATCGCGCAGGAGCGCCGACCAGGGTCGCGATGTCACGCATCGGGATGCCAGTCCAGGTCGCATTAGCGCTCCACCCCTCGACGCACGCGATGGGCAGGTCGACGGTGCTCTGGGGGAGGGCGGCCAGATCAGCGAGCGACATCGAGACCGTACGGCCCTTGTGCGAGACCTCCAACGCCCAGGCGTCGTCGATCTCGCCGATGCCAGCAGCCCGCGCCGTACGGTTGATCGGCAGACCTTGCGGTCCGTCGCCCGTCCGTACGCCGAAGACCGAGATGCGGCGCAAGATGGGCACCGTCTGGCCCGCGGTCAGCAGGATGGTGAGCCCGACGGCGCCGCCTGTCGAGAGCAGGAGACCGCGTCGGCTGAGGCCGCTTGAGTCCTTGGGCTCGCCGGTCTCGAGCGGCGACGTCAGCGCGTCGCGAATGATCGGGAGCTTGACCGCGATGTGCACGATGAGCGCGCCGATGACGATCCAGGCGACGGCAAAGTGCGTACGACGGAAGCTGAAGTCCCACGGGTACCACTGGATGATGTTCATCATCCCGCTCGCCAGCTCGAAGATCGCCGCACCAACAAGCGCCGCGATCGAGAGCCGCTCCAGCATGTGGAGGACCAGTTCGCGGCTGACCTTGGTGGGCGGACGTTCGAAGAACTTCGGGAACACCGACCACAGCTTGACCAGCAGGAGCGGGATGGACGCGGTGCCGCTGATGATGTGGAGGCCCTGGGTCACTCGATACAACGACGCCGGGCTTGCCGGGATCGCCAGCCACGAGGGCGTGTCTTGCTGGAAGTGGCTCCAGATGCCGGTCAGGAAGCAGATGCTGAAGGTGATGGCCAACCAGACCCCGACACGGGCCGTCGTCTGGGGCCCACGGAGCCGGTGCGAAAAATCCTCCACACGAGGTATGCGTAGCTGCATCGCCATTGTTCTTGCCTTCGGTCGAGCTGTGCGCGGAGGTCTTCACCCTAGACCCAGGAGAGTGCAAGCACCCCGCCCTTCGACCGAGTGGTCGAGGGGCGAGGCGCCGAGAGTGTTACTTGGTGTTGACGGTGATTTTTGCGATGCCGACGAGGAGGTCTTTGGTGACGGCGTCGGTTTTGAAGGTGGAGTTGAGGAGGTCGGCGGCG
>JAOPXA010000003.1 GCA_025965395.1 Nocardioidaceae bacterium
ACGATCTGGGTGAGGCCGACCGCCCACAGGACGTATTGGGCGGACATGGCCCACCGGAACGCCGAGGGCGTGTAGTCGCTCCCCCCGCCTGGCGTGCGCCAGTCGAGGATCAGGCCGATGGTCACCACGAGCATCAGGCTGGCGAAGAATCCGCCCTGGTTGATGATGCCGATGGCGCTCCCCTGGCGATGGGCCGGGTTGGAGGTACGTCCGAAGTCGAACCCGATCATCGAGGTCGGACCTCCGATGCCCACCACGATCACGAGAATGACCAGGAGCCACAGGGGCGCACCGCCTGGCCAGCACAAGACCACGGTCCACATCGTCACGATCGACGCGACCACCACGATCACCAACGTCGATCGGTGAAACGGGTGATGTGCCGTGACCCATGCCAGCCCCGGCCCCGCCGCCATGACCGCGACGACAAGCAGCGTCAGCAGCGCCCCCGCCTCGCTCGAGGACAGGCCTTCGCCCTTGACGAAGAAGGGATAGCCCCACAGCAGGCCCAACGTGGTGGCCGAGAACTGCGTCGTGAAGTGCGTCCAGAACCCGAGCCTCGTGCCTGGATGCGCCCATGACTCACCGACACTGCGACGGATCGCCTGCCAAGACAGAGACGGGCCGGACAACGTCCGCTGTGCCGGACTGTCGCGCACAAAGATCAGAAGCAGCGGGCCGAGCACCAAGCCCACGGCTGCGGCGATCAGGTAGGACTGCGTCCAGCCCAGCGACCGCAACGCGTACGTCATGGGGACGGCGGCCAAGATCGCACCCAGCTGACCGGTGACACCCGTGACCTGCGTAATGAGCGGGACGCGTCGCGGCGCAAACCATGCCGTCACTAGGCGCAGCACGCAGATGAAGACCATCGCGTCTCCGAGGCCGACGAAGAACCGGGAGAGCAAGGCGGTCGCATAGGTCTCCGAGAGCGCGAACGCACCCTGAGAGATCGTCAGGACCGACACGCCCGCAAGAAGCATTCGGCGCGAGCCAAAACGGTCGAGCAGCAGCCCGACCGGGATCTGCATCGAGGCATACACAAGCAACTGCAGCATCGTGAAGGTCGCCAGCTGCGACGCGCTGATATCGAATCGTTCGGAGGCGGCCAGCCCCGCAACCGCCATGGACGAGCGGTGGAAGACCGACAACATGTAGACCGACAGTCCGACGAGCCACACGAGGTAGGAGCGGGCGCTGCCCACACCCTTCGTTTCGCTCATTGATTCATCCTAGGCGGGAGCAATGGACCCGAAGAGGTCAGTGCTCGCGAGGTCGTGTGGTCAGAACGCCAGGGACATCGCCGGATCGCGCGCAATTGCGGCCACGTCGCTGAGAAAGCGCGACGCTTCTGCGCCGTCCACCACACGGTGGTCGAAGGTCAGCGCGAGCGTTGCCACGTCTCGCGCCACGATGGTTTCTCCGTCGTCCGCCAACCACGGGCGACGGGCTATCTGTCCGACCGCCAGAATGCCCGCCTGGCCAGGACTCAGAAGCGGCGTGCCTCCGTCGACACCGAAGACTCCGATGTTGGTCACGGTGAATGTGCCACCCGTCATCTGCGCGGGTTGCATGGTTCCAGATCGTGCTGTCGTGGCCAACTCGATGATCGACGTGCTCAGCTTCGGCAGCGACATCGCACCGGCGTCAGGAATGGTCGGAACGATCAGACCGCGCGGTGTGGCAACGGCGATGCCAAGCCCAATCGCGTGCGGAAGCACGATCTCCTGCGCCGCTTCGTCCCAATGGCCGTTGAGCTCAGGGGTGCGGCGCAAGGCAAGACACACGGCACGGACGATGACGTGGAACGCTTTGACATGTGCCGTGGCCGGTTCGGATTTCATACGGCCGACAAATTCCACCGTTCGGCTCACATCGACGTCGATCCACTCGGTGACCTGAGGCGCTGACGAGGCAGACTCCACCATTGCGGCCGCGGTCGCCTTGCGCACGCCCCGGACTGAGACCCGCGTCTCGGTGCCGGCTCGGTGCGCTGACGCGTACGCTTCGACGTCGGCGCGCGTGATGATTTCGCCATTGTTTGGCAGTGCGTCGAGGTCTATCCCGAGATCCTTAGCAAGTTTGCGCACCGGTGGCTTGGCCAGGATCCTGCCTGACGGCTGAGCGGGTCTGCTCGGCTCCGACGCACGTGGCCTGCGCACTCGAGACGTGCGACTGCGTGCCCGCGGCCCATAACCCACCAGGACCGGTGTCCTCGCCTCAAGGGAAGGCGAATCTTCGATGGCCTCCGCGCCCGCAAGCGTGAGAAGCACCGTGCCCACAGGAACGGTCTGACCCTCAGCCACCCCCAGCCTTGTCACGACCCCCGCATACGGACTCGGCAGCTCCACGATCGACTTGGCCGTCTCGATGTCGAGCAAGGGGTCGTTGACTTTCACCGTGTCCCCCACCGCCACCTTCCAGGTGATGATCTCGGCTTCGGTGAGGCCCTCGCCGACGTCGGGCAGACGAAACTCCATAGTCTGCTTCACCCCTCCAGCACCCGGTCGACACCGTCGAGCACGCGATCAAGGTCCGGCAGGAAGTCATCCTCGACGCGGCTCGGGGGATAGGGCAAGTCATAGCCGGTCACCCGTAGCACCGGCGCCTCGAGCGAGAAGAAGCACTCCTCACTGACACGCGCAGCTACCTCCGCACCGACACCAAGCGTGCGCGCGGCTTCGTGCACCACGACGGCTCGACCGGTCTTGCGGACTGAGGCAAACACCGGATCGAGGTCGAGCGGCGACAGCGTACGCAAGTCGATCACCTCAAGCTCAAGACCGTCCAGCGCCCCCGCCTCGGCGGCGTCGAGACACGTGCGCACGGTAGGTCCGTAAGCAAGGACGGTGACGTCCGTGCCGGAGCGCACGACCTGCGACGCAAACAGCGGCTGCGGCTCTGCCGAGAGATCGACGTCGGCCGTGTCCCAGTACCGTCGCTTCGGCTCGAAGAAGATCACCGGGTCGTCACACGCGATTGCCTGCTGGATCATGGCGTACGCATTGCCCGGGTCCGAACAGGTGACCACCTTTAGGCCAGCCGTCATCACGAACTGCGCCTCCGGGCTCTCCGAATGATGCTCGACCGCCCCGATACCGCCACCGAAGGGGATCCGGATGACGATCGGCAGCGTGGTCACACCCCCGCTGCGCAGGTGCATGCGCGCGAGCTGACTCACGATCTGGTCGTATGCGGGATAGACGAAGCCGTCGAACTGGATTTCCACGACGGGCCGAAAGCCACGCATCGCGAGGCCGATCGCGGTGCCAACAATCGCTGACTCAGCCAACGGCGTGTCGATGACGCGCGCAGGACCGAAATCCTTCTGCAGCCCGTCGGTCACACGGAACACGCCGCCAAGTCGGCCGATGTCCTCCCCCATCACCAGCACGCGATCGTCGTGCTCCATGGCTGACCGCAGGCCCGCATTGACGCCTTTCGCCAAGGACATCGTGGTCATGACGCACTCTCTTCGAACGAGCCGCGGTAACCCTCGTAGGTCCGGCGCTGCTCAGCAAGCTCGGGGGAGCCTCCGGCATAGACCTGGTCGAACAAAGTTGCGAGGTCAGGCTCCGGCAAGGCCTTGCACCCCTCGCGCAGTCGCTCACCGAGTAGCTCTGCCTCGCGGTCCAGATCGTCGAAGAACGTGGGCGGTGTGCCGACCGCCTCCAAGTAGGTCCGCACTCGCGTGAGAGGGTCCTTCGCCTCCCAGGCGGCAAGCTCCTCGGCGTCGCGATAGCGCGTCGGGTCGTCCGAGGTGGTGTGGGCGCCCATGCGATAGGTGCAGGCTTCGATTAGCGTCGGCCCTCCGCCGTCGCGAGCGGTGTGCAGCGCCGCAGCCGTCACCGCTTGGCACGCCAGCACATCGTTGCCGTCGACACGTATGCCGGGAAAGCCGAATCCGGCCGCTCGTTGCGCCAGAGGGACAGTGGTCTGTCGGCTTGCCGGCGCCGAGATCGCCCACTGGTTGTTTTGACAGAAGAAGACGACAGGCGCTTCGAACACTGCCGCCCATACGAATGCTTCATTGACGTCGCCTTGGCTCGTGGCTCCGTCTCCGAAATAGGCGATCGTGGCGGCGTCGCGGTCGGGATCCTGGTGGCCCACCTGTCCGTCGAGAGTGAGACCCATGGCGTAGCCGGTGGCGTGCAGGGTCTGCGCCCCGATCACGATGCTCGGGACAGCCAACCGATACTCTTCCGGGGCCCAGCCGCTCAACGCGCTGCCGCGGAACATCGGCAGCATCGCGATCGGGTCCACCCCGCGACACCAGGCGACGCCGTGCTCGCGATAGGTAGGAAACGCAAAGTCTTGGGGAAGCAACGCACGGCCGGAGCCGACTTGCGCAGCCTCCTGACCCCGCAAGGGAGCCCAGAGGCCTAGCTCACCGTGGCGCTGAAGTGCGGTCGCCTCGGTGTCGATGCGACGCACGAGGACGAGGTCCCGATACAAGAGGCGAATGTCTGAGTCATCACCGGCGTAGGAATACTCGGGATGTGCCACGCGGACACCATCGGGAGTGAGTAGCTGGACGGGTTCGTGGTCTATCAGGTGCATCGTGTCTCCTCGACTCATCCGGCCGAAGGATCACCCCGCCCGGAAGCGCAGATGTGGTCGCGGATCGCGAGGGTGGTGCGATCGGTTTCCACACGATGTGATGGGGATCACATCTGTGGTCAGCGTAGCAAACGCCGGCACAGCTCAGCGAGCGATCCAAGCCGAGGCGAGGCCGAGGAACGCGTCATTGGCGGCCGCAGCGCCGATCGTGACGCGCACGCCCTCGCCCGCAAATGTCCTGACCGACACTCCCGCAGCTGTGCACGTGGCCGCGAAGCCCTCCGCATCTGGCCCGAGGGGCAGCCAGACGAAGTTGGCCTCGCTGTCGGGAAACACCCACCCCTGCGCGCGCAGCTCCGCGACGACCCGGTCGCGCTCGAGCACGACGGCATCGACGCGCTCCAGAAGCTCGGCGTCGGCATGAAGCGATGCCACGGCTGCGGCCTGGGCGACCCCGATCACGCTGAACGGCGGCGTGACTTTGCGGATCGCAGCGGCGAGCGCCACCGACGCGATGGCATAGCCGACTCGAAGGCCGGCGAGCCCATAGGCCTTCGAGAAGGTGCGCAGCAGCACCACGTTGTCGAACGAGGCAAAGAACTGCAGCCCCGACGCCGTGTGCTCGTCGCGGGCGAACTCGAGATAGGCCTCGTCGAGGATCACGAGGACGGTCGCTGGGACCTCCGTGAGAAATGCGGTGAGCTCGTCGGTCGTCACCGCCGGACCGGTCGGATTGTTGGGGGTGCAGACAAGGATCACCTTGGTGTGCGGCGTCACCGCGGCGAGCATCGCGTCGAGGTCATGGCGACCGTCGTCCTTCAACGGAACGCGGATGCTTGTGGCACCTGTCAGCTGGACCGAGATCGGGTACGCCTCGAACGACCGCCACGGATAGATCACCTCGTCGCCGTCGGTGCAGACGGCGTGCAGCAGGTTGAACAGCACTGCGACCGACCCGTTGCCGACGGCGAAGTTCTCCGCCGGAAGCCCGAACCTCGCCGACAGCGCCGCATACAGCTCGGTCAGGCCGGCGTCGGGATAGCGGTTGAAGCGAGCCAGTTCGCGCTGAGCCGCTTCGAGCACGCTCGGCAGCGGATCGTAGGGGTTTTCGTTGCTCGACAACTTGAACGCATCGTCGGGCGCCGGGATGCCCGCACGGTAGTGCGGGATGGCGTCGAACGTGCCGCGAGGCGTCGGTGCGGTCATACCCGAACCCTACCGGCCTGGTGACACAATCCTCGGGTGTCCAAGGTCGCAGCACGCCCCTCGCTCGGCTATGCCTTGGTCGTCAGCGCCGCCTCGATGTTCATCCTCAACGCAGGGGTCTCGCGCGTCGCCATGCGGTCGGGCATCGACCCGGGCGCGTTCACCACGATCCGCATCACAGGAGCCGCATGCGTGTTCGCGCTGCTTGCCCTGTGCTTTCGCAGATCCGCGCTCCGACCACCCACTGGCTCCGCGATCTGGCTCATCGGCGCGTACGGACTGATCGGCGTCGCCGCCCTCCAGCTGACGTACAACATCGCGATCAACCGCCTGCCGCTCGGCATCGCCTTGCTCATCGAGTACCTCGCACCGGTGCTCGTCATCCTGTGGGTGCGGTTCGTCCGCAAGGAGACCGTCCACCGGCGGATGTGGGGTGCGATCGTTCTGTCGTTGCTCGGCTTGGCGCTGGTGGCCCAAGTGGGCAGCGGCGTCTCGCTCGACACCGTCGGGGTCGTGGCCGCCCTGCTCGCAGCGGTGTCGTTCGCCACGTACTTCTTGCTCGGCGAGCACAACGTCGGTTTCACCGATCCGCTCCGCATCATGCTCTGGTCGTTCATTGTTGCCGCGGTCGTCATGAACGTTGTCTGGCCGCCTTGGCACGTCGAAGGGCTCGGCCACACGACAACGCTTCTCGGCAACCTCGACGGCATCAGTCTTCCGGTATGGGTGCTCGTCGGCTGGGTCATCGTGATGGGCACGGTGACGCCGTTCTTCGCCCAACTTGCGGCCCTTCAGCACCTACCGGCCACCGTCGTCACGGTCGTCGCCATGCTCGAGCCGGTCGGTGCCACCGCACTCGGCTGGGCGTGGTTCAACGAATCCCTCGACGCCTTTCAGGTGGTCGGAGGGTTGCTCGTCATTGCGGGGATCGGGCTGGCTCAGTCGGCGCGGCGCGGTCAAGCAGCAGCGCCACTGCCGCCTCCGTGAGTGCAAAAGCCCGCGCGCGCATCTGAGGCGCTTCGACAGCTATCTGCTCCCGGACCATTTCCACGTCCGCACCGTGGCGGGCTGCCCACGTGCCGAGCACGTCGAGCCATCGACCGAGCTCTTGCGGCGTGCACTCAGGGTGGAACTGCCAACCCAGCGCCTTGGCGCCATGTGTCTCGTCGATGAATGCTTGCACACCGCTCGCCGAGCGCCCGAGGATCCGTGAGCTGGCGGGAGGCACGAAGGCATCCGAGTGCATCTGGACCCAAGGCCCGGGCGGGCACAGGACCGGGTCGCCACCTTCGATCACGTAGAACCCGATCTCCGGGCTGGGCGAGTCCGCAACCGAGCCACCCAGCGCATGCGCCAAGAGCTGTGCGCCATAGCAAAGGCCGAGCACCGGCGTGCCAGCATCGAGCGCCGCATTCACGAAGCGCGATTCCGCCGCCACAACATCGGCAGCCTTGGCGCTGTGCGCGCTTCGACCCGAGCCCAGAAGGAGCACGAGGTCGGTTGGCTGACCGTCGAACGCCGGCAACGCGTCGCGGTCAAGCGGGACGAGGTCGGCACCTGCGGCGACCAACCACTCACCCACGAAACCCGTGTCGTTGTCACCGACATCACCCACCACCAGTACGCGCACACGCAAGTTCTATCAGGTCGGGTCTATCAGGTCGGGCGTACGTGCTGAGCCGCGGTTGTGGGCCGGGATGGGAAGATGTGCCCATGACACGTTTCTGGACCACCTGGGTATCCAACGGGCTTGCGCTCGCAGTCGCCGCAGCCCTCTTGGGTTCGAACCTCGACATCGGCGACAATGCGGACTCGACCTGGACCTGGCTCATCACCTTGGCACTCGTGGCCGTGCTGTTCACCGTGGTCAACGTCTTCATCGCGCCGATCGTCAAGATCCTCTCGATCCCCTTCATCTTCTTCACGTTCGGCCTGTTCCTGCTCGTTATCAACGCGCTCCTCCTGCTGCTGACAGAGTGGTTGGCCGACCTGTTCGGCATTTCGTTCACCGTCGACGGATTCTGGATCGCCGTCCTCGCCTCGATCATCATCTCGATCGTCAACGGCGCCGTAGGCATCGCTTTCCGACGCTGACCCATGTACGCGATCGCGCTGGTATGCCTCGGCAACATTTGCCGCTCACCCATGGCGCACGTCGTGCTCGAGGCGCGCCTGCACGACGCTGGCCTCGATGACCAAGTCGCCGTCGCCTCGTCGGGCACGGGTGGATGGCACACCGGCGAGGCCATGGACTCGCGCGCAGCCAAGGTGCTGAGCGGTCACTCATACGACCCATCGCGTCACGTGGCGGAGCACTTCACGACGGATTGGTATGCCGAGCACGACCTCATCCTCGCGATGGATGACAGCAACTATGCCGACATCATCGACCTCGCTCCGACGGTGGCCGAGCAGAGCAAGGTGCGGATGTTCCGAGACTTTGACCCCGAGGCCACGGCAGGTGACAACGAGGTCCCCGATCCTTGGTACGGCGGACGTGAGGGCTTCGAGCGCGTGCTCGCGATGATCGAGCGGACGACCGACGGACTCATCGCGCAGATCCCGGACCTCATCAACCCGGCGTAGTGCCACACTTATTTTTGCCGAGGCTGTCGAAAGTCATCACGCGGTGCGTCACCCCCTTGAGAAGGCAGTGCGCTGGGCACCGCCGATGACCAAAGGAACGACCGATGGAATACATGATCCTCATCCACGTCGACGAGTCACACGTACCGGCAACGCCGGGATCCCCTGAGTTCGACGAGCAGATGGGCGAGTGGTTCGCCTACAACCAGAAGCTCATCGACGGCGGGCACTGGGTCGCTGGAGCCAGCCTGCAACCGACTCTCACGGCCACCTTGCTCACCAAGTCCGGAGACACCAAGACCATCACCGACGGGCCCTACGCCGAGACCAAGGAGCAGGTGGCCGGTTTCTACCTGATCAAGGCATCAGACCTCGACGAGGCACTCGCCCTAGCCGAACAGATCCCCCTCCCGTATGCGACCTTCGAGGTCCGACCGATCGC
>JAOPXA010000013.1 GCA_025965395.1 Nocardioidaceae bacterium
GGCCGCATACTCGGCGAACGGATAGGACCCGAAGAGTCTCGTGAAGACAGTCATCATCTCGCGTTGACGTCCGAACGCGTGAGCAGCAGCTTCCTTGTCCCGCAGCGGCGAGTACGTACGGATCGTGGGCGTGACGGTCGTATCGGCGGCCATCACATACCTCCCGATCTGGACGGTCGCGAGGTAGGAGGCCATGGGTTCGGGCTGCTCGTAGACCCAGGTGGTGCCGTTGGAACGCTGTCGTTTCTCGACCAGGCGCCCGTTGGCGACGACGAGGTAGTCCGACGAGGTGGAGACCTCGAAGCGGTAGCTCGCCTTGTCGGACGACCTGTCGTTGCAGGGATACCACGAGGGCGCGCCGTGCGGCTGAGACGCGACGATGACGCCGTCGGCAAGCTCCTCCCAGCCAGCGTCGCCGTCAAGGCCCGGCATCGGCTTGGGGACTCCGCGGTAGCGCACGACGATCTCGAAGGATTGGCCCGCAGCGATCTTCGTACGCGTCTTGATGGCGATCTTGCCACTTTGATGGGTGAACTTCGCGGGCGCCGATCCATCGACGGTCACCTTCGACACGCTCAAGCGGTGGAGGTCGAGGCTGAAACGCGTGAGGTCTTCCCGTGCGACCGCAGAGAGCGTCGCGACACCGGATAGCTGGTTCGTCTCGATCTTGTAGTCGAGCACGACGTCGTATGACTGGACGTCGTAGGAAGCGTCACCATGCCCGGGAACATACGGGTCGACGCCGTTCTTGGAGGCGCTAGTCATCGGCGGACCGAGAAGGGTCGACTTCTTCGGTCCAGGGGCCGATCGGGTTGCCGATCCAACGAGTTTTGCGCGGCACTGTCTCGCCTCTCATCACCAAGGACACGGGGCCGACGGTAGCGTGCTTGCCCAAGGTTGCGGCAGGCAGGATGACGCTGTTGGGGCCCAGCGTGGCGCCTTCGGACAGGGTGACGGTGTCCATGCTGAGCGTGCGGTCGTGGAAGAGGTGCGTCTGCACCACGCAACCACGGTTGACGGTGACGCCGTCGCGCAGTTCGATCAGGTCGGCCTCGGGCAACCAGTACGTCTCGCACCACACGCCCTTGCCGATCTTCGCGCCGAGTGAGCGCAGCCAAATATTGAGCAAAGGTGAACCCGTCGTGCTGCGGGCGAACCACGGTGCGGCAAGCACTTCGACGAAGGTGTCGGCGAGCTCGTTGCGCCATACGAAGGAACTCCACAGGGGGTAGTCGGAAACGACAAGACGTCCGACGAGTCCCCACTTGGCTGCGGTTGCAAGCGCCGCGGCCACGAATCCTGCGATCAGCAGGACGGCGCCCGAAAGCGCCAACCCGATG
The DNA here is from genome assembly GCA_025965395.1 of Nocardioidaceae bacterium. GTDB lineage: Bacteria > Actinomycetota > Actinomycetes > Propionibacteriales > Nocardioidaceae > JAOPXA01. The sequence continues at coordinate 1,341 of JAOPXA010000013.1, forward strand.
AACCAGCCAAGCTCGCGAACGGCCACCTCGAGCACCACGACCGCGCTCACTGCCAGGGCAGTCGTCACCAAGACGGGCACGACGCGACAGATCTCCATCACTGCCCGTGCGACGCGCAACTTGAACGCAGGTTCATAGGTGCGACTGATGTCGGCGGCGCTGGCGGTGCGACGCAGCTTGGTCGGCGGGCTGCCCAGCCACGACGTGCCCGCCTTGGCTTTCGACCGTCGTGGTGCCGCCGAAAGTACGGCAACGAGCCCACCCTTTGGCACCTTGCGACCAGGGGCTGTCATCCCGGAGTTGCCGACGAATGCGTGCTTGCCAATCTTGACCGTCTCGATCCGCAGCCAGCCCCCGCCCAGCTCGTACATGCCGAGCATCGTGTCGTCGGCAAGGAACGCGCCATCGTTGACGGTCGTGAGCTTGGGGATCAGCAAGACCGTGGACGCTTCGACATTGCTGCCGATGCGGGCGCCGAGCAGGCGCAACCAAGCCGGTGTGAGCGAGCTCGAGTAGAGCGGGAAGAGCCAGTCCCGAGCCTCATCCATGACGCGGACGATGGCCCATGCCTGGAAGGCCTGACGCCCGTGGATGGGATGGGTGCCGCTCACGAGCCCGAGGGACAGCAAGCGGACGACAAGGACGATGAGTGCGGCGAGTACCGCCCAGCCGAGCAGTGTCGCCGCAGGAATCCAGACGTATGCGCGTCCTGCCGCCGCCCCGAGCGACGTCGCGTCGTCGAAGGCAGCCGCGACGGCGGCGAGGCCTGCAACGACGGCGACGAGAGGCAGCGAAGCGATCGTGATCGCCATGGCGCTATAGGCCCCTTGCCAGTGCCGCGACAGCGGAGGGCGAATGGGGTTGAGGGGCCCTCGACTGCGTCCGATCGGCTGGGCGGGGGAGCCGGACCAAAATGCGCCTTCGGGCACGAGGCCGGAGACCGCAGCCCCGGGGGCAACTTCAGCATGCGCCCCCACCTGAGCCCCAGGCCCCAGCGTGCTGCGCACGCCGACTCGGGCGCTCTCGCCCACCTCAATGCGACCGACGTGGAGGATGTCGCCGTCGAGCCAGTGCCCGAACAGGTCTACCTCTGGCTCGATGGAGCACCCGTCCGCGAGGGTCAAGAGGCCCGTGACGGGTGGGATCGAGTGGAGGTCGACTCCCGAGCCGATCGATGCCCCGAGCGCGCGGGCGTACCACGTCATCCAGGTCGCGCCAGCCACGTTGACCGCGCCCAACTCATCGACGAACCGCTCGGCAAGCCAGAGGCGCAAGTGCACCTTGCCGCCACGGGGGTAGTCGCCTGGCCCGACGCCGCGCAGGATGAGGCGCGCTCCAGCGGCAGCGAGCAACATCCGGCCGGGTGGCGCGATGAGAAGTGCCCAGCCCAGCGCGATCCACCACCACGAGGCGTGGGGCAGCCACGTGAGGTCGAGAACCGATGACGCGATGTTGTTGCCCGCAGCGATCCAGACCAGCCACCGTGCACCGCCAAGGGTGCGGAGAGGGAGCGAGGCAACGATCTGAGCGGTCTGGGTCTTGAATGGCACGGGTCTCACCGCACGATTGCGCCGTCCCGTGGGAGTTGCCATCGCATCGAGCGCCGCCGCCAGGCCGACTATCGAGGGGTGTTCGTAGATGTCGGCGACGGTCGCCTCGGGGAATCGAGCGCGTAGGCGTGACACCAGCTGAGCAGCCGTGAGGCTACCTCCACCGAGCGTGAAGAAGTCGTCAGCGACGTTCGTGACGACGGCCCCGAGGATGTCGAGCCAGAGCTGGCGCAGCCACTCGGCCGTTCCACTGAGCCTCAGCGGACCCGAGGCGGCCGGAGCGAGAGTCGCCAGCGGCCAGGGGAGTGCGTCGCGATCGATCTTGCCCGAGGTGCGCGTCGGGAGAGTGTCCACCTGTGCCAGTCGCGGCACGAGCGCCGCTGGCATCCGTTCCCGCAGCAGCGTGAGCGCGTGAGCAGCGTCAAAAGCGGCCGAAGTGGTGATGTAGCCGACGAGGATACGGTTGCCGGCACCCGTCATACGGATGGCCGCCGCCGCTCCTTCCACGCCAGGCAACGCGAGCAACGCGCTGTCGATCTCGCCCAGCTCGATGCGCCGACCACCCAGCTTGATCTGCTCGTCGATCCGGCCGACATACAAGAGGCCTGCTTCGTCGTACGTGACCAGGTCGCCGCTGCGATAGGCGCGCTCCCAGCCCAACGATGGCATGGGCGCATATTTCTCGGCGTCCTTGCCGGGGTCGAGATAGCGCGCCAACCCGACTCCGCCGATGATCAGCTCACCGGACTCGCCCGGCGCTACAGGCTGGCCAACGCCGTCGACGACGGCGAGGTCCCAGCCGTCGAGTGGCAGCCCGATCCGCACGGGCGGCTCCGCCGTGAGTCGCGCAGCACTCGCCACGACCGTGGCCTCGGTGGGTCCGTACGTGTTCCACACCTCACGCTCCTCGGATGCGAGGCGTGCACCGATCTCGGGCGGGCAGGCTTCGCCGCCAAGGATCAGCAGCCGCACGGCGTCGAGCGCGTCCGCGGGCCAGAGCGCGACCAACGTCGGCACGGTCGACACGACGGTGATGTCGTTGGCGATCATCCAGGGGCCGAGGTCGACGCCGCTCTTGACGAGCGAGCGCGGCGCGGGCACGAGACACGCTCCGTGGCGCCAGGCCAGCCACATCTCTTCACACGATGCGTCGAATGCCACGGACAGCCCAGCCATGACCCGGTCGCCGGGCCCGAGCGGAGCATCTTGAAGGAAGATGCGCGCCTCGGCATCGACGAACGCGGCTGCCGATTCGTGGCGCACGGCAACGCCTTTGGGTGTGCCGGTCGAGCCCGAGGTGAAGATGATCCAGGCATCGTCCATCGCGCCGGGCTCGGCCGAACCCACCACTTCGCCGGCGAGCCCGCGTGACGCGATCACGAGCTCGTTGCCGATGATCGCGGAGACCTCCGCCTCGTCGAACACCGTGCGAGCGCGGGTGTCAGGATCGTCGACGTCGACGGGCACATAGGCGGCTCCTGCGACCAGCGTGCCCAGGATGGCGATGTAGAGCTCCGTAGTGCCCGAGTTGATCCGCACACCCACACGGTCACCGGGGCCGATGCCCATACGGTTGAGCGCATCCGCGATCTCGTCGGCAGCGTCACTCAGCTCGGCGTACGTCAGGACGGTAGCGCCGTTGTCGAGGGCAGGTTGGTCAGGGAAGTCGGCGACGGTCTGGTTGAAGATGTCGACCAGGGTGCGCCACGGGGGAGCCATCCCTGAGCGGAGGAGCGCCGACGGTTCCGCAGAATCGTCGAGCGTCTCAGTCACTCCGACATGATGCCTGGCTCATGTGAACGACAGGCAAACGCGACGTGGCTTCCGTACGAGTCGCGAGTGGCGCACCCCATCCGCGAGTGGCGCATTTTGGGGGTTTCCACCGCCCGTACGACCCGATTTTGCGCCACTCGGCGGGGTGGGTGGACGGGACTGGGGCAAGATGGATCCATGGACCCGAAGGACGCGCTCAACGAGATCGGATTCTGGCTCGAGCGGGAGCGGACCACATCCTTCAAGGTCGATGCGTTCCGCAAAGCATCCGCCGTGATTGCCGGTATGGACGTCGACACGATCGCCGCCCGAATCAAGAGCGGCGAGCTCAAGAAGACCAAGGGCATCGGCGATCGCACCTTCGAGGTGATCAGCCAAGCACTCGAAGGTGACGTGCCCGCCTACCTTGCCAACCTCCGCGAACGCAACGACAAGCCACTCACCGACGGGGGAGCTGACCTCCGCGCGCAGCTCCGCGGTGACCTCCACAGCCACTCCAACTGGTCTGACGGCGGATCGCCCATCGAGGAAATGGCACGTGCTGCCCACTGGCGAGGCCGCGAATATCAGGCGCTCACGGATCATTCGCCGCGGCTCACGATCGCCAACGGGCTGACGGCTGAGCGTCTCGCCGAACAGCTCGACGTGCTGGCGCGGGTCAACGACGGCTACGACAACTTCTCGATGTTGCCCGCGATCGAGGTCGACATCCTCGACGACGGCGCACTCGACCAGACGCCCGCAATGCTCGACAAGCTCGACATCGTCGTCGCCAGCGTGCACTCGAAGCTGAAGATGGAGTCAGACGCCATGACCCGCCGTATGGTCGGCGCCATCGCCAACCCCCATACGAACATCCTTGGCCACTGCACCGGACGGCTCGTCGAAGGCAGCCGCGGCAAACGTCCGCAGTCGGAGTTCGATGCCGAAATTGTCTTCGCCGCGTGCGCAAAATTCGATGTAGCCGTGGAGATCAACTCCCGTCCTGAGCGACGCGATCCGCCGAGCAACCTCATCGCGATGGCGCTGGATGCCGGCTGCCTCTTCACGATCGACACGGACGCGCATGCCCCGGGCCAGCTCGACTTCTTGGACTACGGCGCCGAGCGCGCTGAGGCAAGCGGCATACCCGCCGATCGCATCGTGACGACCTGGCCACTCGACACGTTGCTCGCCTGGTCGCACGCCAAGCGTTAGCACTGACACTTACGCCCATTCGGCCACGAGAAATCTTTTGCCCACGTAGTCTTGATCGGTGATTCAAGCCCTTCGCACCGCGCTCGCTGTTTTTTTGTTTTCGGCCCTTGTGGGGCTTGCTCTGGCACCCCTCGCGGCTCAGGCTGATACGCACACGACGGCCAAGATGAGCAAGGTCGTAGCGAAGAAGCCGAACATCCGCCTTCGCCAAGGCTACTTCGCAGATCCACGTTCGACCGCTGCGGTGGCAGCGAAGTTCGACTCGCGTTTCAAGAAGCTCGCCAAGACGCCCCAGGCCTTATGGGTGACCGATGGCTACACCGTCGACAAGGTCAAAGGGGTCATGCAGACGTACGCCAAACTCGCTGCGAAAAAGAAGAAGACCCCGGTCATTGCGATCTACGGCATCCCCAATCGAGACTGCGGCGGGTTTTCGTCGGGCGGCCTCACCTCGGCCGAGTACAAGCGGTGGATCGCCAAGATTGCCTCCGGTCTGAAGAACCAAAAGGCCATCGCCATCTTGGAGCCCGATGCTGTCGCGCAGGCTGCCCAATCGGCTCACTGCAACGACGCAGACCGCGCGGGACTCATGCGCTATGCGACGCGCAAGCTCACCAAGGCGGGCGTATGGGTCTACATTGACGCCGGTCACAGCAATTGGCTGAGCGCCGCCACGATGGCCGCAGGCCTGAAGGCCTCCGGCATCGCTGGGGCGCGAGGGTTCTCCACGAACGTGAGCAGCTATCAACCCACTGCCAACGAAGTTGCCTACGCCGAGCTTCTCCGAGCTGAGCTGCGCAAGCTTGGCATCACTGGCAAGCACTACGTCGTCGAGACCGCCCGCAATGGTGCGGGCGCCGCGTTCAACAGCGACTTTTGCAACCCTCCGCAAGCACGCATCGGGACAAAGCCGCGCACCATAGCGCAAGGGGCGTTCGACGCGATGCTGTGGGTGAAGCACCCGGGCGAGTCGGACGGTACCTGCAACGGCGGACCGAACCCTGGCGTGTGGTGGCCTGATAACGCACTTCAGTTGCTTGGTCACTAGATCGGTTATGTTGGGGCAACCCCAACGAACGGGAGCTTCGTATGCCGATGCCGAGTTTTGGTCGGGAGCAGGCTCGTGCAGCGTGTGCAGACCAGACCGATTCCGACGAGAGCCATCCGTTTGGCGACCAGAGCGCCGTGTTCAAGATTCGCGGCAAGGTCTTTGCGGTCGTCAACCTCGACAAGGACCCGAGCTTCCTGACCGTCAAGATCGACCCGTCGTACGCCGAGGCGTTGGTTGCAGAGCACGACTCGATCCGACCCGGCTATCACGTCAACAAGCGACACTGGGTCACGGCGACGCTCGATGGCACGGTGCCGCCGAGACTGCTTCGCGAGCTGGTTGAGGACTCATACGACTTGGTGGCGTCCAAGCTGCCGAAGAAGGATCGCCCTGTCAGTCCTCGCCGCGAGTGACCTCTGGCTCGAGGTAGAAGCCAGGCTTCATCGCAGGGTTGTAAGTGCGTACGTGTGTCCAGTCCAGCGAGATGGCGCGCCGGGTGAATTTCCAGACGCCGTCGACGCGACGAAACTCGTCTTGGCTGCGGCTGGCCCAAAGCGTCTCGCGGCTCTCCGGCGGACTGGTGAGCTGGTAAGACATTTTGTAGGCCTCGCCCGTTGCGGTGTCTCCGTCGACATCGAAGAGTGCCTGCAAGACGTAGTGGGTGGTGTGTGCATGGGCGTCGTTGCTGCGCGTTCCCTCGACGAATTCGTCTACCCCCAAGGGGGTGTCGTCGCCGTGAAGGTTGATGCTGTCCTCGGTAAAAAGGCTCCGCAGGCGCTCGTAGTCACGGTGGTCGAGGCATTGGGAGTAGACCGCTACGAGTTCCTGGAGTTCCTGCTTGTCGGCGAGGAGGAGAAGGCGAGCGAGCTGTGCATCGTCCATGGTCATACGCGTCCTATCGGGGAGGAGCCACACTTAGTGGATCGAAAATATACTATGCGCTTAGAATATATGTTCTAGGATGCTGACCACCCGAGGTAAGGATGACGATGAGCGGTTTGATCAGCCAGATGGGCTACGTGGCGTTGCTGACGACTCAGCTTGATGAGTCCGTGCAGGTTGCGACGGAGATGCTAGGCCTGCGCGTCACGGAGCGCGGAGCGGGTATCGCCTACCTTGCCGCTGCGGACGTCCACCACGAGATGGTCTACACCGCTGCGGAGGTCGACGCGGTCGATCACTTCGGGCTTGTGGCGCATGACGCGGCGGCGCTGGTCGAGCTTCGCACGCGAGTCGACGCTGCTGGGTTTCGCGTGGTGAGCGACGTGCCGCTTGTGAAGGGCAATGGCGAGGGATTCGCCTTTGTCGGGCCGGAGGACTTCGTGTTCTGCGTGTATGTGGGTGCCGAAGTGCCCTCACCGGTGCCACTTTCGTTCGGTCCCGACCGTTACGGCCACGTCAACCTGCACCCCCAGGACCTCCAGACGATGAAGGACTTCCTCGTCGATGTCCTCGACTTCCGGCTCTCCGACATTATCGGCGACGACTTCGCCTACTTCATGCGCTGCAACCCCGATCACCACGGCATCGCGCTCATCAAGGGTCGCGGCACCTTGCACCACCATGCCTGGCAGACCCAGAGCATCGCCGACCTCGGCAAGCTGGCCGATCGGCTCTTCCGCGTCGGCAAGCACCTGATCTGGGGGCCGGTGCGGCACGGCGCAGGGCACAACATCG
>JAOPXA010000043.1 GCA_025965395.1 Nocardioidaceae bacterium
TCCATGGCATGGAAGAGGTCAGGAGTTCGAATCTCCTATGCTCCACCCTTGTTTCTCGTCGGCCTCCGCGCCCACCTCCGCTGAGAGTGACGTATTGGCTGAGACTCGCCGGGGTGCGACAGCCAAAACGTCACTCTCAGCGGGGTAGCGAGCGGCTACCAGATCGAGACGCGCTCGTCCGGATCTAGCCAGAGCGCGTGCTCGTCCGTCACGCCGAATGCCTGATAGAACGCATCTAGGTTGCGGACGACCTGGTTGCAACGGAATTCCGGCGGCGAGTGCGGATCGACCGTGAGGCGCCGCACCGTCTCAGTGTCGCGGGACTTGGTCTGCCAGGCCTGGGCCCAGGAGATGAAGAAGCGTTGATCGGCGCTCAGGCCATCGACAGGCTCGGGCTCGACGCCGCCCAGACTCATCCGGAAGGCCTTGTACGAGATGGAGAGCCCGCCGAGGTCGCCGATGTTCTCGCCGATCGTCAGCGCGCCGTTGACCGTGCGGCCGTCGGCACCAGCCGGGCTCAGCGCGTCATACTGCTTGATCAGTGCGCCGGTGAGCTCCTCGAACGACTTGCGGTCGGCATCGGTCCACCAGTTGCTCAGGGCTCCGGTGCCGTCGTAGTGCGAGCCCTGGTCGTCGAAGCCGTGGCCAATCTCGTGGCCGATCACGGAGCCGATTGCCCCGTAGTTGACCGCGTCGTCGGCGTCGGCCCCGAAGAACGGGGGCTGCAGGATCGCGGCGGGAAAGACAATCTCGTTCATCGTCGGGTTGTAGTACGCGTTGACCGTCTGCGGCGTCATGTACCACTCATCGCGGTCGATCGGCGCGCCCAGCTTGGCCAGCTCGCGGTCCATCGCGAACGCCCGCGACGCCATGACGTTGGTCAGCAAGTCGTCACGCGTGGTCGTCAGCTTGGAGTAGTCGCGCCACTTCTGCGGATGACCGATCTTCGGCGTGAATGCCGCGAGCTTGTCGAGCGCCCGCTTCTTGGTCTCTGCGCTCATCCAGGGCAGGGCCGAGATGCTCTCGCGGTAGGCGGAGATCAGGTTGGCGATGAGTTCTTCCATGCGCGCCTTGGCGGCCGCCGGGTATTCCGTAGACACGTAGATGCGCCCAAGCGCTTCGCCCATCGCACCCTCGGTGAACCCGACGCCGCGCTTCCAGCGCTCGCGAAGCTCAGCGGTGCCGCTCAACGTACGGCCGTAGAACGCGAAGTTGGCGTCGACGAACTCGGACGAGAGATAGGGCGCAGAGCTGTGGATGACCTTCCAGCGCAGCCAGTCACTCCACCCGGCAAGGTGCTCGGTCGTCAGTAATGACTGGAGACCCTCGAGGTAGGAGGGCTGGCCGACGATGAGGTGGGTGAACAGGGCGTCTGGGATCTGCGCCTGCTCGGCCCAGGCGTCCCAGTCGATGGTCGGTGCCAGCGCGCGGAGCTCGCTCTTGGACATGGGGTTGTACGTCTTCTGGGCGTCGCGTGTCGTGACGCGGTCCCAGTGGTAGGAAGCAATCGCGGCCTCGAGCTCGAAGACGCGCCGGGCGCGTTTCTCCGCGTCATCTAGGCCCGCGAGACCGAACATCGTGGCGAGGTGTGCCCGGTATGCGGCGCGGATCTCGGCGAAATCCTCTCCGCGGAAATACGACTCGTCGGGCAGGCCAAGTCCCGACTGGTTGAAGTAGGCCGCATAGCGGTCGGGCTGGCCCTCGTCAGGAGCGATGTAGATGCCCACGAAGCTCGAGACGCCGAGCCGATCGAAGTAGCCGAGGGTCGTGATGAACGAGGCGATCGAGTCGATCTCATCAACGCGCGCCAGAAGAGGCACCAGAGGGGAGGCGCCGAGCTTTTCGACCCGCTCGGCGTCCATGAAGCTCGCGTAGAGGTCTCCGATCTTGCGCTGATCAGCGTCGGGATCCTCGGCTTCGCGCGCCGCCTCGATAATGGCGCGAATCTTCTTCTCGGACTCGTCATGCAGGTCGACGAACGACCCTGTCGTGGCTCGATCGGCGGGGATGGAAGCGGTCGTCAGCCACCGGCCGTTGACGTGGCGAAACAGGTCATCAGCGGGGAGAATGGACGGGTCGAGTTGGGTCAGATCTATGCCTTGGCTCACGGCGTTAGGCTACAACTCGTGAGCAAGAACCAACCAGCCCGACTCCAGGTGCTTCGTGCCTTTGACATCACGCCTCACATGCGTCGCGTCGTCTTCGGTGGCAGCGGGTTCGCGACGCTCCTCGCGCGCAACGTGCCGTTCACGGATCGCTACGTCAAGCTGGTGTTCCTCGATCCGGGCGCGAGCTATCCCGAGCCGCTCGATCTTGAGGTCGTTCGCGCCACGATGGCGCCGGAGACCTGGCCGATCCTGCGCACCTACACGATCCGATGGATCGACGAGACGGCCGCCGAGTTGGCGATCGACTTCGTGGTCCATGGCGAAGAAGGGCTCGCGGGTCCGTGGGCGGCCAGCGCCCAACCCGGCGACGAGATCCACCTGCGCGGACCAGGCGGGGCCTACACGCCCGACCCTGCGGCGGATCACCATCTCTTTGTCGGTGATGAAGCGGCCATCCCGGCGATCGCCGCGGGCATCGAGGCGCTCGAGCCCGGTGCCCAGGCGACAGCATTCATCGAGGTCACCGGACCTGACGACGAGCAACCACTCCCGTCGAAGGCCGATGTCGCCGTTCACTGGCTGCATCGGGGTGCTGCCGATGCTGGCTCCACCGAGCTTCTCGACCAGGCCGTGCGTGCATGGCAGTGGCCGGAGGGGCGCGTATGTGCCTTCGTCCACGGCGAGTCCAAGCTCTTGCGCACCGTGCGTCCCTACCTTGCAAACGACCGGCAGGTGGCCCGTGGCGACCTTTCCGTGTCGGCATACTGGCGGGTGGGCGCGACCGAAGAAGGCTTCCGGCAGTGGAAGGCCGAGCAGGTTTCTTAGCCCTGGACCGGTAGTCTGCACCGGGTGACTACTCTGCGCAACGTCGGCGTGATCCTGGCTGGCGGCACCGGGACCCGGGTGGGACTTTCGATCCCCAAACAGCTCATCAAGATCGCTGGCAAGCCGATCATCGAGCACACCATTGCCGCGTTCAACGCCTCGCCGCTCATCGACGAGATCATCATCATGATGACGCCCGGCCACCTCGACCCCGTCCGCTCGATTGTGCAGAACGGCGGCTACGCCAAGGTCACCCAGCTGCTCGAAGGCGCCGAGACGCGCAACGGCACGACGAGCCTGGCGCTTGCTGCGTTGGGCGACGACGAGTGCAACGTGCTCTTCCACGATGCCGTCCGCCCGCTCGTCTCCCAGACGATCATCGAGGACTGTGTGGCGGCGCTCCAGACATACGAGGCGGTCGACACGGCTATCCCGTCGGCGGACACCGTGATCCAGGTCCATCCCGATCGCGAAGCCATCGCCGACGTGCTGCCCCGGCACCTCCTTCGTCGCGGACAGACGCCCCAAGCCTTTCGACTGTCGGTCATCCGCGAGGCGTACGAGGTGGCGGCCAAGGATCCCGATTTCGCAGCGACAGACGACTGCACCGTGGTGCTTCGCTACACGCCCGATGTCGAGATCGCCGTCGTCATGGGGCACGACCGCAACATGAAGGTCACCGAGCCGATCGACGTCTACATCGCCGACAAGCTCTTCCAGCTGACCTCGGCCGACACGCCGGCGGCACTCACTGGTGAGGAGTACGAAGCGGCGCTGCGCGACAAGACGGTGGTGATCTTCGGCGGCTCATACGGCATCGGTGGCGATATCGCCGAGGTCGCGCGTAAGTTCGGCGCCAAGGTCTTCACTTTCTCAAGGTCGTCCACCAAGACCCACGTGGAGAAGCGCGAAGACGTGGCCAGGGTCGCCGCCCAGGTGCTAGCCGAGACCGGGCGCATCGACTACGTCGTCAACACCGCGGGGGTCCTGCACATCGGGGAGCTTGCCGAGACGACCGAGGAGACCATTTACAACGCCACCGAGGTCAACTACCTCGCGCCGATCTTCATCGCCCAGGAGTTCTACCCGCACCTCGCACAAACGGGTGGGTCGTTGCTGCTCTTCACGTCGTCGTCCTACACGCGGGGGCGCCGCGGCTATTCGTTGTATTCCTCGGCCAAGGCGGCCGTGGTCAACCTGACCCAGGCGCTCGCCGACGAGTGGGCCGGTGAGGTCCGGGTCAACTGCGTCAACCCCGAGCGCACCGGTACCCCGATGCGGACCAAGGCGTTCGGTGATGAGCCTGCCGGCACTTTGTTGACGTCCGAAGAGGTGGCGTCGAAGTCGATCGACGTCATGGTGTCGGCGCAGACTGGGCACGTGATTGACATACGTCGCGGTGATGGGCCTGCCGCCATCAGTAACGGGTAGTGCTTTCTTAGGTTTCGGTGGCGCCGATCCCTCGCGGGTCGCTTCGTTGGCCGCTCACGATCACGACCGCTCACGATCACGACCGCTCCCGCTCACATACGTGAGGGGGTTGTGGTTGCTCTGGCGACCACAACCCCGTCACGCTCGGGTGATGAGGGAGTCGATGAAGGACTCGAAGGCTTTCGTTGGTGCGCCTTTTGTGGTGTCGCCTAGGTAGAACGCACGCAGGTCCGTCAGATCGGGCGGCGTTTCAAGCTGCCTTTCGACGATGGTGCGTATGGTTGCGCAGTCGACGATCGTCAGTCTGGGGACTTCGACGAGGAGGCGGTTGGTGGCCTCGGCTCCCTCGGGTTGCGTCACGATCAGGGGTTTGGCGGTGGCGAGCCAGTCGTAGGCGATGGCCGACAAGTCGGTGATGCAGAGATCGGCCGCCGTTGGCTGCCAGCCCCAGGGACCCTCGTCGATGAAGTGGCGCGTGCCCGAGAGGGTTTCCTTCAACGCGCGCACCGCCGATCCGTATGCAGCGTCGCGCGCGCCACTGTTGGGGTGCGGTCGGAAGATGATCGTGACGCGAGGATCGGCGTCGAGGGCGTCGACGAGCGCGCGCCCGTGGCTCACCGCCGAGCCGTGCGCAGTCGCAGCACGGTCGCCCTCCCAGGTGGGCGCATATAGGACGGTGAGCTCGCCAGACACGAACGCGGCGGGCACCTTGATCGTGTGGTCGAGCTGCGGCCGACCGATCATCCGTACGCGCGCATCGGCGTCGAAGTTGCGTAGCGTGCGGGCTAGGCGTTCCTTGCCTGCGGTGCCAGCCACGAGCACATAGTCGTATGCCTTGCTGTGGTTGGAGACGCTCGAATCCTTGTCACTCTCACCGTGCCCGAGATGGACGTGGTCGACCTGGGAGAACCTCAGCGCCCGGAAGTTGATCTCGGCGTTATTGACATAGAGGAACACCTTGAAGGACGCCGCCGCG
>JAOPXA010000049.1 GCA_025965395.1 Nocardioidaceae bacterium
AGGAGCGAGACCAAGACGGCGCACTACAACGCCGCCGATCGCGTCATCTGCGGCAAGAAGCCCGACTAGCGGGACAGCGCCGCGTCCGTCGCCCCGCCCGAGGGTCCACCGCCGTCCCGTCCCACACACCACGGGGTGTTGACGCATCCAATGGGTTGCAACCCATTGGAGGAGTCGCTATCCCATGGCCTCATGGGAAAGCGACGGGTGGGGCGCACGGTAATCTGACGGCATGTCTATCGCCGTTGTCACCGATTCGACGGCGTCCTTGTCGGCTGATTTGCTGGCCGCGTATGGAATCTCGGTCGTGCCGATCCAGGTGGTCATCGGCGCGGAGACGTTCGTCGACGGCCCGGGGGTAACAGCCGAGATGATCTCGGTTGCCTTGCGCGCGTTCGTACCGGTCAACACGTCGCGACCATCCCCCCTCGCGTTCGCCGAGGTGTATGCGGCGGCCGTCGCTGCGGGAGCCGATCAGATCGTGTCGGTGCACCTCAGCTCGAAGATCTCTGGAACGTATGAGTCAGCAGTGCTCGCTGGGCGTGATGCGGGGGTGCCGGTGCACACCATCGACACGGGCCAGGTCGGGATTGCCGCGGGATTCTGCTCGGTCAACGCGGCGCGCGTGGCAGCGGCAGGTGGGGATGTCGATGCCGTGGTTGCGGCCGCGCGGATGTCTGCCGCAGGCGCCGCCACCTATTTCTACGTAGACACGCTGGAGTTCCTGCGCCGTGGAGGCCGGATCGGAGCAGCGGCCGCCTTGATCGGTTCTGCGCTCGCCGTGAAGCCGCTCCTGACCGTGACCGACGGGCAGATCGCCGCGCTCGAGAAGGTCCGGACGTCGGCCAAAGCCCTTGGCAGGCTGCATGATCTGGTTGTTGCCCATGTGGGAGACGGTGCTGCTGGTTTCCATGTCGGCGTCCAGCATCTCGCCAACGAGGCTGTCGCCCACTCGGTAGCCGATCGCATCGCTCAGACATTGGGCATCGGCGACATTCCCGTGCGCGAGGTGGGTGCATCGATCGGCGCGCATGTGGGGCCGGGCATGATCTCCGTGGGTGCGGTGCCGCGGATCGAGTAGCGGCTTCCACATCGGCTGCCGCTCTGTGGGTTGTCCACAGGCTGTCCTGGTATGTCTTCTCGACTCCGAATCGAATCCCTAGATTCGACGGGTGAGGCCAAACGACGAATCTACCCGCGCCGAGATCGCACGCCAGCGACTGGCCGACATCGTCGCTGCGTTTGAGAGCGGTGAGATCCGTCCGCCGCGCGCGCCGCGTGTGGCCCCAACCGAGGCGATCCCGCGGCGGCCGCCGCCCGCCCCTGCACCGCCGCCCGCCCTTGCACCGGCGGCTCCTCTCGCACCCGCACCCGTGACGCCAGCAACCGCACGGACGCGGCCGATCATCGAGCCGATAGGGCTGGTGATCGAGTTCGCTCGGATGCACGCACGTGTCGTGTTGGTCGTGGTCGTCGCCGCCGCGTCCTTGACGGCCTTGTGGTGGATGTCTGCGAGACCGCAGGAGATCGTCTCGAGCACGTCGGCGACCCTGACGTCCGAGTCGAAAGCCGAGACCCCTTCAGGAGTGATGTCGCCTCAGGAGTCAGCCGGGCCGACGGGGGAGGTCGTCGTCGATGTCGCGGGCAAGGTGGTCCGGCCGGGCATCGTGACGCTCCCGGCTGGCTCTCGCGTGATCGATGCGCTGAAGGCGGCCGGTGGCGCCAAGCCCAAGGCCGACACCACTTCGCTCAACCTTGCTCGCGTATTGGCGGACGGCGAACAGATCGTCGTCGGTCTTCCTGCTGTGGCGGGGGCTGCCACCGATGGTTCTGTCGCTGCGCCCGGTGCCAAGGTGAGTCTCAATTCGGCCACTTCGGAGCAGCTTGATCAGTTGCCGGGCATTGGCCCGGTGACTGCGGCGGCGATCCTCAAATGGCGTTCCGAGGACGGTCCGTTCCGCACCGTTGAGGACCTCCTCGACGTCAAAGGCATCGGCGACGCCACCCTGGCCGAGTTGCGTGATCTCGTCACCCCGTGAGCCACGACCTTCGCATGGTGGCACCAGCCGCCGCGGGCTGGCTCACGGCACTGGTTGCCGTGCAGGTTGGGCCCGGAGTGGGACTCGCCTTGGCGTTTGCAGCAGCATGTGGCGCAGGCTTGATCTGGCAGTCGGGCCGACACGGATGGCTTTTGGTCGCGGCCGCCACCTTCCTCGTGATGGCCGCCGTTGCTCTTGTGGGGACGATCAAGGCCTGGTCGATCGCCACCAACCCGGTCGCTGATGCCGCTCGCCACACGAGATTTGCCACGGTCTCCGGGCAGGTCGCCAGTGATCCGCGACTCATTCGCGGCGCCATGTCTGCGACTTCGTACTTTCGCGCCACCGTGCATGAGATCGAGACGCGGGAAGGGAGCTACAAGGTCAAGGCGCCGATCCTTGTGTTCACGGCGCAGCGAGTGAGCGGTCTTGCCGTCGGTTCGCCGGTGGTCCTGCGCGGCATGCTGCGTGCGTCCGAAGGGTCCGATCTCTCTGCAGTGCTGACAGCTCGGACGCTGCAGGTCAAGGGTTCCAAGCCGTGGTGGTGGGCCGCATCTGATGCGTTGCGGGGGTCAGTCACGGAGGCATCGATGCGCGGGCCGCCCTCATCACGAGCGCTGGTTCCGGCACTCGTCCACGGTGACGATGCGCGTCTCACGAAGGGCATCATCGAAGAGTTTCAACGCAGTGGGCTGACGCATCTGCTCGCGGTGTCAGGCACCAACCTCACGATCGTTCTGGCGGCGCTGCTGATGATGGGGCGCGCCGTGGGCGTGCGCGGCAGAGGGCAGTGGTTGCTGGGCAGCTTCGCCGTCGTGGGGTTCGTGCTCCTCGCACGGCCAGAGCCGAGCGTCTTGCGTGCCGCCGCCATGGGTGTCGTCGCCCTGGCCGCCCTCGGGCACCATCGGGGACGAGGAGGACTGAGAGCCCTGTCGTGGGCCGTGATCGTGCTGCTCCTCATTGATCCGTGGCTTGCCTCGGCGGCCGGGTTCGCGCTGTCGGTATGTGCGACCGCTGGCATCGTGGTCCTCGCGCCGCGATGGGCCGAGGCGCTCGGACGATGGATGCCTCGGTGGGCCGCGCTCGCCCTGTCGGTTCCCTTGTCTGCACAGATTGCCTGCACTCCGCTGGTGGCCGCGATATCGGGCCAGATATCTTTCGTCTCGGTCGTTGCCAACCTGTTGGCGGCACCGGCCGTCGCCCCTGCAACCGTGCTCGGTCTCGCCGGGGGAGTGGTGGGTCTCCTGATGCCGCCGGTCGGCTCATGGATCGGTTGGGTTGCCACCCTCTGCACCCACTGGATCTCTGTGGTCGCCCACTATTGCGCCGATCTTCCGGGCGCGGCCGCACCATGGAAGTCGTCCATCTGGCTTCTTGTCGTTGTCTGCCTCGTCGTGGCCGTCAGCATGCGCGCAATGCTGTCGAGGCCGGTCGTCGCGGGGTGCCTGTGTCTGGTGATGGTGGTCGGCATCTGGCGACCCATCAGTCCCGGCTGGCCACCTCGCGACTGGATCATGGTGGTCTGTGACGTGGGCCAAGGCGACAGCACCGTCCTCAACGTAGGCGGGAGTACGGCGGTCGTCGTCGACGCTGGCCTCGATGCTCGACCAGTCCGTCTCTGCCTCGACCGGCTAGGCATCCGGCGCGTCGCGTTGCTCGTCTTCACCCACAGCCATGCCGACCATGTCGGCGGCTGGCAAGGAGTGCTGGCTGGCCGCCACGTCGACCACGTGGCTGCCGGTCCCAGCGGCGGCCCTCGCGTGCCCGGAGCCTCGACGCTGCCCTTCGTCCTGGGAGGGCGCTACCGCATAGGACCTCTGTCCTGGACGGTCCTCGCGCCCGGACCCACCGAGGCACGCGACAGTAACCTCAACAACGAGAGCCTGGTGATGATGGTGGTCCTGCGCGGTGTCCGCATCCTGCTCACCGGTGACATCGAGGAGGAGGCTCAGTCGGCGCTTGTGCGCAGCGGCACACCTCTGCAAGCGGACGTCCTGAAGGTTCCGCACCACGGCAGTGCAAGCCAAGATCCCGATCTGTTCGCTCGCGTGGGGGCGCAGTTCGCGACCATCAGCAGCGGCCGCGGCAACTCATATGGTCACCCAGCCCCACGCACCGTACGTCTTGCCGAGGACCAACAGATGGCGGTTCTGCGCACGGACGTTTCTGGAGATATTGCCCTCGTGCTTCGCCAGGGTCGATTGACCGCCGTTGGTCGTTGACCGATCACATTCCACATGCTGAGCCAAACCGGCCTCGCCTTAGTGAAACGTTGAGTATCCTCATGAAGTGAGTTCAGTCTTCGGTCGCATCCTGCTCGTCACGGGCTCAGCTGAGTTGCTTTCTGACCGTGCAGTCAAGCGAGCCAAGGCCTCGATCATGGCCGAGGCAGACGACATCGAGATCGCCGAAACCGTAGGTACGGCAGTCGGTCCGGGGGAGCTAGCGGCGATGACCAGCCCCTCACTGTTCTGTCCGCAGGCGGGCGTTGTCATCACCGACCTTCAAGACCTTGGTGATGCTGGCCAGTCCGAACTTCTCGCCTACGCCCAGGATCCGTCAAGCGACGTCGCCGTGATTCTCGTCCACGCGGGCGGCAACAAGGGCAAGGGTCTGCTCGACAAGCTCCGCAAGCTCCCGGTCGTGAGTGAGGTCAAAGTCGTGGCTCCCAAGTGGGAGAGCGAGTATGCGACCTGGGTGCGCAACGAGGTGCGCGAGCTAGGTGCCGCCATGACCGAGGAGGCCGCCTTGTTCCTCGTGCGCGCCGTCGGCCAGGACCTTCGCGCACTCGCCGGAGCCGCCGATCAGCTGGTCGCGACGATCGATCGCGGGTCTCCGGTCAGCATCGAGATCGTGCGCCAATACTTCGGAGGTCGGGCGGAGGTCAAGGGATTCGACATAGCCGACGCGGCCATCGAGGGACACATACCGTCAGCACTCGAGCAGTTGCGGTGGGCGGAGCTCAACAACGTCGCTGCTGTGCTCATCACCAGCGCATTTGCCTCGGGTCTTCGCAACCTAGCGCGCCTGTCCGCGGCCCCCCGGGGGCTGAAGGACTTCGACCTCGCGAGCATGATCGGTGCGCCCCCCTTTCGCATCAAGGCGCTTCGCCGCCAGCTCAGTGGCTGGGACGAAGCAGGTCTTGCCCATGCCCTTGAGGCCGTGGCGATCGCCGACCTCGGCGTCAAGGGCGGCGCGGCCGACCCTTCCTACGCGCTCGAACGCATGGTGCTTGACGTTGCCCGCAGTAGACGATGACCCGGCGTCTCGAAGGGGTAGACCTCGCAAGATTCGTCGCTTTGGCGGGCATGATGCTCGTGCACCTCGGCCCGATCGAGCTTAATCCGTTTGCGCTGCCGCCGTGGAGCGAAGTTATCGCAGGCGGAAGAGCGGCCACCCTCTTCGCGGTGCTCGCCGGCGTCTCGATCTCGCTCGTCACGCGCTATTCGCCGCGAGGGAGCGGTTCGCCCTGTGCCCTTGCGCTGCGAGCCATCCTGCTCTTCCTGCTCGGAATGGTGCTTGGGTCGATCAGCGGCATTGGCATCTACGTGATCCTTTGCTACTACGCGGTCCTGTTCATGATCGCGATCCCCCTTCGTCACCTCCAGGCACGGACGCTGCTTCTGTTGGCATTCGGGTGGGCCATCGTCGCGCCGGTCGTGAGCATCCTGATCCGCCGGCACCTCGGAATCAGTGACTTCTCTCAGGTCGACTATGCCGATCTCGGTCACCCGGGTCGGCTGGTGAGCCAGCTGTTGATCGTCGGCACCTATCCGTGCGGGATCTGGGTCGCCTACCTGCTTCTCGGCCTTGGCCTAGGCAAGCTTGATCTTCGGCAACCCGTCGTGGCGAGGGCCATCACCGTCGTGGGCGCCATCATGGTGGCACTGACACTCATCATCGCCAAGGCTTTTCTGGATTCCGGCGTGGTCGATCCGATCGTGGGCCAAGAGATGGGCTGGCCAGCCCTGTTCATGATTCCCAACGGAAACTTCCCGGCTGACACCTGGACATCGCTTGCCGCGCTAGGAATTCACAGTTCGACACCGCTCAACATACTGACTTCCATGGGATCGGCCCTATTCGTGATCGGCGCAAGCTTGATGCTGATGGGAAGCGCCAGCCCCCGGACCCGTCTGGCGACTTTCCCGCTTCGCGCGGCAGGGCAAATGACGCTGACGCTCTACACGGCGCATGCCTTGCTCGTATGGGCGAGGTTCGACAAGGGCTGGCACTTCACGGATGGTTTCTACAGCGAGTGGTTAGCGCAGCTGGCCTTGTTAACGTTCGTTGCGACCGTATGGATGTCGATCTTCAAGCGCGGGCCAATCGAGGCTGCCATCCACGGGCTCACGAAAAGGTTGCCGAAACGAAAGAAGGCACCCGAGCGGGTGCCTACTTTGACGTGCTGATGAAGCGAATAGCGACGAACGGAAGAACAACGAACTAGAGGGCGTTGGCCTTCTTGGCGATCGCGGCCTTCTTGTTGGCAGCCTGGTTCTTGTGAATGACCTTGGAGGTCGCAGCCTTGTCGAGCTTGCGGCTAGCCTCGCGGGCGAGCGCCTTGGCGTCATCAGAACCTGACGCGACGGCTTCGTTGAAACGACGGATCGACGTCTTGAGTGCTGAGCGCACCGACTTGTTGCGCTCGTGTGCTGCAGCGCTCTGAAGGTTGCGCTTGATCTGCGACTTGATGTTTGCCACGGGGCAAGCCTCGTTCTGTAGTGCGGATTAATGGAAAATGGGGGCGCGCGCAAAGCACACGCGACCACCAACTGTAACAGCAAGGGGTAGTGGGGCTCAAATCCGAACCGCACCCGGTCTCACCCGTAGCCCGGCTGGGTGGGCGGGCGGGACGTAACGGCTAGTTGGTGGTGGCGTCGGAGGGGCGTCCGCCGAATCCGCCGAAGCTGCCCTCGGTGATCGACTCTGCTTTGAGGGTGCCGTCGGCGGTCTCACCACGTACGACGACGCTGTCACCGCTTGCGAGATCAGAAACGCTTCCCTCGGTGTTCAGGGTCACCGTTGTCGAGGTCCCGGTCTTGACCTTGACCGACTTTCCGTCGGCGGTTTTGATCGTGATGGTGTCGCCGTCCACCGACGAGACCGTCCCGGCCGTGATGCCACCGCCAGCAGCGCCAGCACCACTGGGTGCTCCGGGTGCACCGCCTTCGGCATTCCCACCAGGGAACCCACCGGCTCCCATCTGGCGTCCGCTCGACGCGGTCGCCGAGGCGCCATCACCTTTGATCACGTACCCAGCGAAGAATCCACCCGCGAGAAGCACGGCCGCGACGAGAGCCAGGGTGGCTTTCG
>JAOPXA010000080.1 GCA_025965395.1 Nocardioidaceae bacterium
CATACCGCTCTGATTCGCTGCACCAACCACGGTTTGTCGACTCATCCAACGGGTTGCAACCCATTAAATGAGTCGGTATCCCATGGCCTCATGGGAAACCGACGAACGGAATGTTGCGCGCACGCAACATCGGTGACTCTTTTCTGTAAGCGATCCAGGTCACACTGGGGAGATGCTGTGGAGAGTGCGCACGACCATCGACGATCGACCCGGGGTGCTGGCCGAGCTCGCCCGTATGTGTGGCGAGTCGGGTGTCAACATTCTCGGCATGCAGGTGTTCCCTGCTGAGGACGGCGTGACCGACGAGTTCGTCGTCAGTGCGCCCGAGGGCTGGGAGGACTCCCAGATTGCGGGACTCGTCGAAGCGTGCGGCGGCGAGCGCGTGAGCGTCACGCGCGTCAACGCGGCCTCGCTGCGTGATGCGCCGACCCGCTATCTCGATGCCGCCCACAAGATCATCGAGGACGGTGCCGACCTCCACACCACGCTCATGGAACTCCTCGACACCGAGCCACCCGACGTCGCCACCTACACCGGTCACGACACGCTCGAGGTCACGCTTCGCAGCGGAGAGACCATCCGGATCAGTCGGGCCATCGCCTTCACCCCCACCGAGCGCGCGCGTGCCCAGGCCTTGGCATCCCTTGTCGGAGACCGAGCCACCCACAACGCTCCAATGCTTCCGCCCTACACCCCCATCGACGTCTCACCGCTCGTGCGGGAGTCGCTTCTGGCCGACCTCGACGCCGTTGCCGCGCTCCACGAGCGGTGCAGCAACGAGACCCTCTACAACCGCTATCGCGTGCCCCTCGCCATGCCCGTCACGACGCGCTTTGCGCGTCGACTCGTTGCGCCCGAGAAGGGCATCGGCCTGATCGCTCAGGTGGGGCTGCAGATCGTGGCCCACGGCAATCTTGCGCCGTACGAGGGTGGGTTTCCCGGTCAGTGGGAGTTCCGGCTCTTGGTGGAAGACGCATGGCAAGGCAAAGGCATCGGCACCTTGCTCATCAAGCAGGCTGCCGGACGAGCAAAGACCCTGGGCGCCCGCGAGCTGACCTTCATCACCGAAGGCGCCAACGACGCCATGCTGCGCACGGTGGGCCGCGCGGGGTTCATGGCACGCATCTCCCGTCGTGACGGAGACGTCCACATCACGGTGTCGACCAAGAACGTGCGCGAGATCCAAGCCGTCAACTGACCGGCATGAGCTAAGCGGTGACCCAGGCGTAGCCCGCCGACGTACGAGCGAGCGTATGACCTTCGGCGAGATGCCCGAGATCATCGGTCTCGATGACGACCACCGTCGGGCCGGCGATGTCGAGCACGAGTGCGCTCGCACCTTCGTCGAGAGCCGCGCGTGCGGCATGGGTGGCCAGCAGGGGCACCGGCCGTGATGTCGGGTCCCACGTCAGCATCGTGGCCAGCGAGCTGAAGGCCAAGAGCGCGGTCCGGCCGTCGGCGCCCGTCATCAGGACCGCTGCCATGTCGGCATCCTTGTCGCCATCCGCCGGTGATGTGCCAAGCAAGGCGATGACCGGAACGAGGATGCGGGCAGCAGCCAACGCACCGAGGACGGGCTCGAGCTTGTGGTCGGACGAGTACGAGTCGAGCGCAGTCGCGACGTCGGGGTCGACGTCGCCGCGGTCGTCGGGGAAAGCCGGCTCAGCCAAGGTGCCCACGGATCTGCTTCACCACCCTCTTCGCCTGGTCGCCGTCGGTCGCTTGGATGGCGAACAGGATCACCTTGGAGTCGTCGAGCCGGACGAGCGTGGGCCACGGCGCGCCGTTACGAAAGCTCACGCCACGCACCTCGGTCCATGGGACCTCGTAGCGCCGATAGCCGTTGACCACGGTCAGCCCTGAGTCATCGACGACCACCTTGCTGCGGGCGACGCCCCAGAGCACGAACAGCACGGCGCCAAGGCACGCCAGCAGCGTGCCCACCTGGAACGGCGTGAAGACCGCCCTGATATCTGCGGGCAGAGCGATCGTGATCGCCGCGCTGATCGCCACCATGCAGGCCCCCGACACGTACGCCATGATGCGCGAGGCGACGGGACGGGCGACTAGCTCAGGCTTGGTCATCAGACGCGGCAGGCCAGGATGTCGGTGACCAGAATCCCTCGGGCGCCCAGCTCCCAGAGCCCGTCCATGACCTTCTGCGCCTGATCACGTGGCACCAACGACCGCACCGCTACCCAGCCCTCGCGGCGGAGCGGCGAAATCGTTGGGGACTCAATGCCCGGCGTCAGCGCCACGGCACCGTCGATCTGCTCGGTGCTGATGTCGTAGTCCATCATCACGTAGGTTCGAGCGACCAGCACGCCGTCGAGCCGGCGTTTGAACACGTCGAACCCGCTCGGCGACGCAGCGCCGTTGCGGGTGATCAACACTGCCTCTGACGACAAGATCGGCTCGCCGATGATCTCTAGGTCGGCCTGGCGGAGCGTGCTGCCGGTCTCGACGACGTCGGCGATCGCGTCAGCCACACCCAGACGTACGGATGACTCCACGGCACCGTCGAGGTGAACGACGGACGCCTCGATCCCGTGGTCGCTGAGATAGCTCTCCACGATGCGCTCGTATGAGGTGGCGATCCGCTTGCCCTGCAAGTCAGCAGCACCGGTCATGGTGCCGATCGGGGCCGCAAAGCGGAAGGTGGAGGCGCCGAAGCCCAAGGGCATCGACTCCTCTGCCGCGGCGCCCGAGTCGAGCAGCAGGTCACGGCCGGTGATGCCGACGTCGAGGGTGCCGGCGCCGACATAGATAGCGATGTCGCGTGGGCGCAGGTAGAAGAACTCCACGTCGTTGTCAGAGTCGATCGTGACGAGGTCACGGGTGCTACGGCGTTGACGGTAGCCCGCTTCGCTCAACATGAGAGCGGCGGCTTCGGACAGTGCGCCTTTGTTGGGTACGGCGACTTTCAGCATGATTCCTCGAAGATGTCAGAGGGTGGTCGGGAGGGGGCGCTGCGCAACAGTGAACTAAAGATGCGCGTAGACGTCGTCGAGCGTGAGGCCTTTGGCCAGGAGCAGCACTTGTGCGTGATAGAGCAATTGGCTGACTTCCTCAGCAGTGCGGTCGCCGGATTCGTACTCGGCGGCCATCCATGACTCGGCGGCTTCCTCGACCAGCTTCTTGCCGATCGCATGGACACCGGCGTCGAGCGCGGCAACCGTGCCCGAACCCTCGGGGCGCGCGGCGGCCTTGGCGCTGAGCTCGGCGAACAACTCGTCAAAGGTTTTCATGAGAGCCCAATCCTAGGGCACGTCGCGCAGGAGCGACCACGTCGCCAGCGCTGCTTCAACCGCCTCGCGACCCTTGTCTTCATGCGAGTCGGCAAGGCCGGCCCGATCCAGGGCCTGCTGCTCGTTGTCGCACGTCAACAAGCCGAAGCCGATGGGGACTCCCGTGTCGAGCGCCACCCTGGCTAGGCCGTCAGTCGCGGCGGCCGAAACATACTCGAAGTGCGGAGTGCCACCACGAATAATGACGCCGAGCGCGATGACAGCGTCGTAGCCGGCTCTGGCGTAGGCCTGAGCGACGATCGGGAGCTCGAACGAGCCCGGCACGTAGACAATCTCGATGGCGGTGACTTGTGCGTCCGCAAGGCTCCGCTGAGCCCCGCTGATGAGGCCATCCATCACGGTCGTATGCCACGAGGAGGCCACGATAGCGACTCGCGCTTGCGAGGCGTCGACGGTCATCGACGGTGCGCCAGAACCGCTCATACGGGCTCTCCCGCCCTCATCTGGGGAAGGTCGTGACCCATGCGATCGGCCTTGGTCTTCATGTAGCGGAAGTTCTCTGGTGTGGGCTCGATGAGCACGGAGAGTCGCTCCGTGACAGCCACCCCGTAGGTGCCAAGCTGGGTCTCTTTGTCCGGATTGTTGGTCAGGAGCCGTACGGACTTCACACCCAGGTCGCGAAGGATCTGCGCTCCCCCGGCGTAGTCGCGCGCGTCGACAGGGAACCCAAGATCGATGTTGGCGTCGACCGTGTCGCGTCCCTGGTCCTGCAACGCGTACGCCTCGAGCTTGTGCAGGATGCCGATGCCACGGCCCTCCTGCCCGCGGAGATAGACGAGGACGCCACTACCGTGCGCCGCGATGGCCTTGAGTGAGGCGTGGAGCTGTTGGCCACAATCACACCGCAAGGAGTGCAGGACATCGCCGGTCAAGCACTCGGAGTGCAAGCGGGTCAGCACATCCTCGGTGCCGAGGTCGCCATAGACGAGGGCAACGTGCTCGAGGCCATCGATCGTGTCGCGGTATCCATACGCGGTGAACTCGCCAAACTCAGTGGGCATGCGCGTCGTGACGACGCGGACGACCTGCTGCTCGTGCAGGCGTCGATACGTGATGAGGTCCTCGATCGAGATCATCTTGATGCCTTGTTCGTCCGCGAAGGCACGCAACGCCTCGGCACGCATGAGGCTGCCATCATCATGGACGATTTCGCCGATCACGCCGGCGGGTGTGAGCCCGGCCAGACGCGTCAGGTCGACAGCGGCTTCGGTATGACCTGCGCGCTCGAGCACGCCTCCATCCTTGGCGCGAAGCGGCAGCACGTGACCAGGCATGACGAGCTCGAACGGCTCGGTGGCCGAGTCAGCGAGCACGCGCACCGTGCGCGCGCGGTCGGCGGCCGAGATGCCGGTCGTGATGCCATCGCGCGCGTCGATCGAGATCGTGTAGGCCGTCTTCATCCGCTCACGGTTGTGCGGAGTCATGAGCGGGATCGACAGCCGGTCGAGCAGCGCGCCGGTGACGGGCGCACATACGTAACCGCTGCTGTAACGGACGAGGAGCCCCATGAGCTCGGGCGTCGCCTTGCTTGCGGCGAAGATCAAGTCGCCTTCGTTCTCGCGATTCTCGTCGTCAACGACCACGACGGCCTCGCCGGCCCTGATCGCGATCAGCGCCTCTTCGACGGTGTCCAGTTTGATGCTCATGGCAGCAGCCTTTCTACGTACTTGGCCAAGATGTCGACCTCGAGATTGACGCGAGCACCCAGCTGCTTGGAGCCGAGGATCGTGTCCGTGAGGGTTGTGGGGATGAGAGAGACGGTGAAGTGGGGGGAGGGCAGGTCGACGACGTCGATCACCGTAAGCGAGGTGCCGTCGACGGTGACCGAGCCCTTGGCGACGAGATACTTGGCGACCTCCGGGGGCGCCGCGATCTCGACGACCTCCCAGTGCTCGCTCGGGGTACGCGACACGATCGAGCCCGTGCCATCGACGTGGCCCTGGACGATGTGACCGCCGAGGCGTGCGCCCGCCTGCATGGCCCGCTCGAGGTTGACTTCGTCGCCGATTGCGAGGTCGCCGAGATTGGTCTTGTCCAGAGACTCCTTCATGACGTCGGCACCGAAGCTAGTGCCGGACTGCTCCAACACGGTGAGGCAACAGCCGTTGACCGCGATCGAGTCGCCGTGATGGGCGTCGGAAACCACGAGCGGACCTGTGACGGTCAGCCTGATGGCGTCACCGAGGTCGACGATGGCCTCGATGCGGCCCTTCTCTTCGACGATTCCTGTGAACATCAACGGAACTCCTGTCTGGGGTAGCTCAAGGGACGAGCAATGATGCGGATGTCGCGCCCGATCATCGTGAGATCTTCGATGTCGAGTGTGCCGATGTCGGCCAGTGTCGTGGCCGCCCCTTCAAGGGCAGCCTGACCAGCGCCGAGGAGTGAGGGTGCGATGTAGCCGATCACGCGATCGATCATTCCCGCATTCCAGAACGCGCCGGCAAGACGCGGGCCGCCCTCGAGCCATACGTGGCGGATGTCGAGGTCGTGCAATTCGCGCAGCACCTTGATGGGATCGCGGTTACGGATATGAAGGGTCGGAGCGGTCTGGTCGAAGATCCGGTAATGATCCGGTATGTCGGTCTCGCCCACGATCACGCGCAGGGGCTGCTGGTCGTAGGGCAGCGGATTGTCGTCAGCGTCGCGGACCGTGAGGCGCGGATCGTCGGCAATCACCGAGCCCGTGCCCGCCATGATGGCGTCGGCCTCGGCCCGAAACTTCTGCACGTCGAGACGCGCGGGCTGGCCGGTGATCCACTTGCTGGTGCCGTCAGGGGCCGCGCTAAGCCCGTCGAGCGTGGCCGCATACTTCCAGGTCACGAAGGGCCGACCGGTGATGATCGATTGGGTCCACTCGCGGTTGAGGATCGTGGCTTCCTCCCCCATCAGGCCGGACTCGACCTCGACGCCTGCCGCGCGGAGAGCCTCGGCGCCGCCGGCGGCCACCGGGTTGGGATCAGACTGCGCGTAGACGACGCGAGCGACGCCTGCACGGATGAGTGCCTGGGCGCAGGGGCCGGTGCGACCGAAGTGGTTGCAGGGCTCGAGCGTGACAACCGCGGTCGCGCCCTGGGTCGACAGCTGAGCTTTCACCAGGGCATCGATCTCAGCGTGATGGGAACCGGCACCCATGTGGACGCCGCGCGAGATCTCTTCGCCGTCAGGCGTCAAGAGGACGCATCCGACACGAGGATTGGGCAACGTGCGGCGTACGGCACGCGCGCTTTCCAACGCTGCACGCATCGCTGCGATCTCTGGCGGGGTTGCCAACTGCCTACTCCTCAGGTCGAATGTCGCGGACCCAGGGTGACAGTGGCTCGTACGTGTCAGACACGTATCCAACCGCTGCGTGCGCCTCTCATCCGGACTTTCACCGTCGGTGCTGGAATTTCACCAGCTCAACCGCTGGCCCGTGAAGGACAGTGGGTCGCGGACTATAACCGCCGGCTCGGAATTACACCGACCCCGGAGCACGCGAGCATTTGCTCGTAAGAAAAGTCTAGCGCAGGCACGTGTGACGCTCGGCACGTGACCGCAGGTCGGACACCATCGCGTCGGGGTGGTCGGCGCCGAAGACCGCTGAGCCGGCGACGAAGACGTCGGCGCCCGCTTCGGCGCAGCGCTCGATCGTCTCGGCCGAGACGCCGCCATCGACCTGCAACCAGATCTCGCCCCCGTGCTTGCTCAGAAGCTCGCGGGTGCGGCGAATCTTGGGCAGGCACGCATCCATGAACTTCTGGCCGCCAAAGCCTGGCTCGACCGTCATGATCAGGACCATGTCGAGCTCGGTGAGCAGGTCTTCGTACGGGTCGATCGGCGTCGCGGGCTTGAGGCCAATGGCGGCTCGCGCGCCCTGGTTGCGGATCTCGCGGGCGAGCTTGACGGGGTCGGCGGCGGCCTCGATGTGGAAGGTGACGCTCTTGGCGCCGGCCTCCGCGTAGGCCGGGGCCCAGCGGTCGGGGTCCTCGATCATGAGGTGGGCGTCGATCGGCTGCTGCGCGACCTTGGCAAGAGCCTCCATGACGGGAACGCCGAAGGTGAGGTTGGGGACGAAGTGGTTGTCCATCACGTCGAAGTGCAGCCAGTCGGCGCCGGGAATCGATGCTGCCGCGGCTTCGAGGTTGGCGAAGTCAGCCGACAAGAGGCTCGGCGCGATCTGCATTCCCATGCCCGCAGCCTAGTGGCCACGCCTCACCCGCCTCCGCTGAGAGTGACGTTCTGGTTGCGACACGCCGTGGTCGACCAGCCACTTCGTCACTCTCAGCGGGTTTTGCGGAGGAGCGCCGTGAACATCGCGTCGGTGCCGTGCTTGTGGGGCCAGAGCTGCATACGGTCTCCCTGCTCGGGCATGGAGCCCGGCAACGCGATCGGACTGACGTCGGTATGTGCAGCGAGTGCGGCATCGACCACCTCGCTCGTCTCCGCTACGTGGGGCGAGCAGGTCGCGTAGGCCACGACTCCCCCGGGACGTACGAGTTCGAGAGCGCGGTCGAGCAGGGCGGACTGGAGCGGAACGAGTTGATCGAGGTCACCTGGCGTGCGGCGCCAGCGCGACTCAGGGCGGCGGCGCAGGGCACCGAGTCCCGTGCAAGGCGCATCAACGAGGATCCGGTCAAAGGTGCCCGGTTGCCAGGGCCCGTGCCGGCCGTCGTGCTCGGTCACGGTGACGTTGTCAAAGGCTTGGAGGGACTGCCGCACGAGGTCGGCACGGTGGTGCTGCGGCTCGTTGGCGGTCACATGGGCGCCACGCTGGTGGGCAAGCGCGGCAAGAAGCGCTGCCTTGCCGCCGGGGCCGGCGCAAAGGTCGAGCCACCGGTCGTCTCGGCCCTCGATGATCGCGTCGTTCAGTGCGATGGCGACGAGCTGGGACCCCTCATCCTGGAC